>JAUVQB010000059.1 GCA_030598385.1 Alphaproteobacteria bacterium
AAACACGGCAACGCCGCCGATCGCGACGGCCACCTCGACAGTCCCCGCGCCCGCACCGAAACCCGAACCGCCCGATGAGACTCAAATCGCGGCAGCGGCGCCGGCTGGCGGAGATTACGTGATCCAGTTCGCCTCCTTCCTGAGCCCCGAGACCGCCGTGCGCGAACAAGGCCTGGTCGAGGAGCAGTTCTCGGATCTCTTGGCCGGACATGAGATCTTCGTCCAGCAGGTCGACATCGCCGATCAGGGAACCTTCTACCGGGTGCGCCTGGGACCCTTCGCCAGCCTGGCCGAGGCCCGCGCGACCTGCGCCCGCTTTCAGGAACGCGATCGCGATTGCCTCGCCATGGCTCGTTGAGCCCGCTGAGCCCGGTGGTGAGCCCGCCGAGCCTGGTGGAGATGGGTGTCAGGTTCGGATCGGGACGCCGATCGTAGCCAGCAGGTCGGTCACCTCCTGGCGCGCCGCGGCGTGGCTCGCCGATTCCCTGTAGCCTTCCTCGCCCGGCGGCAGGTCGAACAGGGTCAGTCCTTTTAGGAACAGTTCCCGATAGACCATGCGCTCGCCGAACCCGGGGGCGAGCCGGAAGCCGACCCGCGCGGCAAGCTTGTCCAGCAGGGACACGATATCCCGCTTGTTGCGGGCGTCGATGTGGGTCATGCGGTTGCGCATCACCACCCAATCGATCGGCGCCCGGCCTTCCACGACGCGCCGGTTGTTCTGCTCCCACACCATCTGGGTATAGACGCTGGGCGCCTGAACCGCTCGCCGTTCGCGGTCGACCTTGGCCAAGACGTCGATATCCACAAAGCTGTCGTTTAGCGGCGTGATGAGGGTATCGGCTTCGTTGTGGGCAAGGCGCGTCAGATGGCTTTCGCTGCCCGGCGTGTCGATGACGATCACCTGCTGGCGGGAAAGCTCCGACAGGGCCTTGATGAACCGGGCGCCGTCGTCGGCCGTCTCCCGGTCGCGGATTTCGGCCTGGGTGGCCGTGATTCTGCGGTGCTCCGGCATGACCAAAGCGACGCCGTGGCGCTGGGCGTAAGCGGCCCGGTTGTCGATATAGGTGGAGAGCGTGCCCTGCCGGCCGTCCACGTCGATGCTGCCGATCCGGTAACCCAGTTTGAGCAGCCCGACGATCATGTGCATGGCCGTGGTTGATTTTCCCGTGCCCCCCTTCTCGTTGCCGATGACGATTACATGGGATCGATGAGCCCCTGCCGTCGCTGTCTCGTTAGGCGAATCCACTCTGAAATGTCCGGAAATAAATCAACTCAGAAAAGAATTTTCCAATCCGAAAGCTCTTCCTCGGCCTCCGGCCCCGTGTCGCCCGCACCCGCCGGCTCATCCGCCGGCTCATCCGCCAACTCGCGCGGCGGCTTGTCCGGCAATTTGGGTCGGGTCTGCGGATCCCGGCCCATCCGTTGCTGGGACATAATGCCGGCCAATCCCGCCGCGCGCCTGGCAAGCGCCTCGGTTGCCGCCCACACCGGCCCCTCCTCGCGGCCGTCCGGCCCGCGGTGGATGGCGGCCCAACGCCGTCGTTTGCGCGAAAACAGCACACCGACGATGTTCTCGCCGGGGACGCCGGCATCGAGCGAGGTCGTGTAAGGCGGCACCTGCTCGTCCAGCAGGCTCGAGATCACGTTCCAGTCGTATCCCTCCTCGACGAACAGGCGCAGCAGTTTTGCCGAGCCGCTCTGCATTTCGCGAAGCGCTACGGAAATCCGGATGTCGGCGTCCTCGCCGCCCTCCCGAGCCTCGCCTAACGAGGAAACCACTTTCGCCAGCAACTTAAAATCCACCATGGAAATCTGCTGCCCCCTGCTCGAATCGCGAGGCTCCCCGCGGCGCAGATCCAAAATCGAACCGGCTGAAACCGGACTCGCGCGCGCCAACGGTCACTGCGAAATCGAACTCGGCCACAATCGCCGAACATCGCCGGCCATGGTAATGCTTCGCGGTTGATTGGGAAACCGGAGATGGCGAATAGCGCCGATACGGCCGGCGGGATGGTTGACGAAGACGGGATCGGATGCCAATTGTCCTTCGCCGGCCCGGAACGGGACGGGGGCGAGTCCGGAAGCAAGCCGTCGTAATCGGCCTGTTCGCCTCTCGCTGTGGCCCGCCGGTATGGCTCGAAGATTAATGTGGGGCTCCGATTGCACCAGATGAACGTCGTCGTCGTCGAATCGCCTGCCAAGGCCAAGACCATCAACAAGTACCTCGGCAAGGACTTCAAAGTCCTGGCGAGCTACGGCCATGTGCGGGATCTGCCGGCCAAGGATGGTTCGGTGAGGCCCGACGAGGGTTTCGCCATGACCTGGGTGGTCGACGCGCGGGCGAACAAGCGCATCAACGACATCGCCGATGCGCTCAAGGGCGCCAATCGGCTCTACCTGGCGACCGACCCGGACCGTGAAGGCGAGGCCATCTCCTGGCACATCACGGAGGAGCTGAACCGGCGCCGGGCGCTGGAAGGTATCGAAGTTCACCGGGTCGTGTTCAACGAGATCACCGAAAGCGCGGTGAAGCAGGCCTTCGCGCAGCCGCGCACCCTCAACCAGGAACTCATCGACGCCTATCTGGCCCGGCGCGCGCTCGATTACCTGGTCGGCTTCACGCTCTCTCCGGTCCTCTGGCGCAAGCTGCCGGGCAGCCGCTCGGCCGGGCGCGTGCAGTCGGTCGCGCTGCGCCTGGTCTGCGACCGGGAAGCGGAAATCGAGGCCTTCCGGCCCCGCGAGTACTGGAGCGTCGAAGCCGTCCTCGCCAAGGCCTCGGGCGAGTCGTTCAAGGCCCGCCTGATCGAACTCGACGGCCGTAAGCTCGAGCGCTACGACCTGGCCGACGGCGGGAGCGCCGAGGCTGCCTGCCGGCGCCTGCGCGAGGCGCGGAATTTTCAGGCCGAGCGCGTCGAACCGAAAAAGACGCGGCGCAACCCGCAACCGCCCTTCACCACCTCGACCCTGCAGCAGGAGGCCTCGCGCAAGCTGGGCTTCGGCGCCTCGCGCACCATGCGCCTCGCGCAGCAGCTTTACGAGGGCGTCAATCTCGGCGGCGAGACCGTCGGCCTGATCACCTATATGCGCACCGACGGCGTTCAGATCGCGGAGGAGGCGATTGCGGGCACGCGCCGCCTCATCCAGGCCAAGTTCGGGGACCCTTACCTGCCCGACAAACCGCGGCGCTACAGCGCCAAGGCGAAGAACGCGCAAGAGGCGCACGAAGCGGTGCGGCCGACGGACGTGTCGCGCGGGCCCGACCAACTGGCGCGCCGGCTGGAGCCGGACCAATTGAAGCTCTACGAGCTGATCTGGAAACGCACCCTGGCCAGCCAGATGGAAAGCGCCCGTATCGACCAGGTGGTGGTCGACATCGCGGTCGACGGCAAAGCCGCCAAACTGCGGGCCAACGGCTCGGTCATCGCGTTCCCCGGCTTTCTCGCACTCTATCAGGAAGGCCGCGACGAGAACCGCGGGATTAATGGCGGGGCCAATGGAGCCGCTGGAGCCGCTGGGGGGGGCGAGGACGAGCGGCGTCTGCCGCCGATCGGCCAGGGCGAGCCGCTGCGGCGCGGCGAAGTCTCCGCGGAGCAGCACTTCACCCAGCCGCCGCCGCGCTTCACCGAGGCCAGCCTGGTCAAGAATCTCGAGGAGTTGGGGATCGGCCGCCCCTCGACCTACGCGTCGATCCTGCAGGTCCTGCAGGACCGCGATTACGTCCGCCTCGAAAAACGCCGCTTCATCGCCGAGGACCGGGGCCGCGTGGTCACCGCCTTCCTGGCCGGATTCTTCGAGCGCTACGTCCAATACAACTTCACCGCCGACATGGAGACCCAGCTCGACGACATCTCCGGCGGACGCGCGGAATGGACGGAGGTCCTGTCGCGATTCTGGAACGCTTTCATCCAAGCTGTGGAGGAAACCAAGGGCCTGCGCGTCGCTGAGGTCATCGACGCCCTCGACGCCGACCTGGGCCCGCATTTCTTCCCGGTCGATCCGGAGCAGCCGGAGGTGGACCCGCGCGCCTGCCCCAGGTGCGGCGACGGACGCGTCGGCCTGAAGCTGGGCAAGACCGGCGGCTTCATCGGATGTTCCAACTACCCGGACTGCCGTTTCACCCGGCCGCTGGCGGTGGTCGCGCCCGGGTCCAACGGCCTCGGCGACGACGGCGCGGGAAGCCGTGACCTCGGCAGCGATCCGGCAAGCGGCCAAACGGTGTCGCTGCGCAAGGGGCCTTACGGATTCTACGTGCAGCTCGGCGAGGCCGAAGGCGATACCAAGCCCAAGCGCACCTCGCTGCCGCGCAAGATGAGCCCCGATGACGTCGTGCTCGAGACCGCGCTCGGCCTGCTGTCGCTGCCGCGCGACATCGGGCACGATTCCGAAACCGGCGAGGAGATCACCGCCGGGATCGGCCGCTACGGCCCTTATATTCGCCGGGGATCGACCTATGTCTCCCTGCGCGGCGACGACGATGTGATGACCATCGGCCTCAACCGGGCGGTGACCCTGCTGGCCGAGGCCAAGGCCAAGGGCGGCGGCGGGCGCAGCCTCGGCGAGCATCCCGACGGCGGCGAGATCACGGTCCGGTCCGGGCGCTACGGTCCCTTCGTGAAGCACGGCAAGCTGAATGCCTCGCTCGCCAAGGGTTTGGATCCGGACAGCATCACCCTGGACGAGGCCGTCGCGCTATTGGCCGCCCAGGCAGCCAAGACCAAGCAGAAGAAGCCATCCAAGCGAAGCGGCGGCGCCAAGAAGCCGGCCAAGGCCGCCAAGAAGGCGTCCAAAGCGACTGCAAAGAAACCGGCGACCGAGACGTCCGAAACCTGACGGCGTTCCCGAGCATGACCAGCAAGCGCTCCGAGCGTCCCTTTCCCACGCGTGAGGAAGTCCTTGCCTTCATTCGCGAGTCCAAGGGCCCGGTCGGCAAGCGCGAGATCGCCCGGGCCTTCCTGATCCGCGGCGCCGAGCGGCCCGCCCTCAAGGAGCTTTTGAAAGAGCTGCGCCGGTCGGGCGACCTGCAGGCCGGCGCCAAGCGGCGCTATCTGCCGGCCGGGGAACTGCCGCCGGTGATGGTCCTGGAGATCACCGGGATCGACCCCGACGGCGAAGTCCTGGCCAAGCCGGCCGTCTGGCGCCAGGAGGCCGCGCCGCCCCGGATCTACGTCTCGCCCGATCGCCGCAAGGGCGCGGCCGGCCCTGGGGACCGGGTGCTCGCCCGGCTGCGCCGTGTCGCCGAGGGGGTCTACGAGGCCAGCACCATGCGGGTGCTCGCCGGGGTTCCGAAACGTATCATCGGCGTCTATCAGCGCGATGCCCACGATGATCACGGTGGCCGAGGCGGCCGAGGCGGCCGGGGCGGCCGCCTGCGTCCGACCGATCGCCGGGCCAAGGGCGAATTTTCGCTCGATCCCGAGGACGCCGCGGGCGCGCGGCCGGGCGAGCTGGTCCTGGTCGAGCCTAAACCCTCCGATCGACGGCTCGGCGCCCGCGCAGTCCGGGTGGTGGAGCGCCTCGGGCGGATCGATGAAACCCGTGCCCTCAGCCTAATCTCGATCCACGAACACGACCTGCCGACGGTATTTCCGCCGGCGGCCATGTCCGAGGCCGCCGCCGGGCCGGCCCCGGCAAAGGGCCGCGAAGACCTGCGCGAGCTGCCCTTGGTGACCATCGACGGCGAGGACGCAAGGGACTTCGACGACGCGGTCTGGGCCGAGCCCGACGGCGATGCGGACAATCCCGGCGGCTGGCACCTGCTGGTCGCGATCGCCGACGTGGCCCACTATGTCCGGCCGGAGTCCGCCCTCGACAAGGCGGCCTACGAACGGGGTAATTCGGCCTACTTCCCCGATCGCGTCGTGCCCATGCTGCCGGAAGCGCTCAGCAACGGCTGGTGCTCGCTCAAGCCCGCAGAGGAACGCTCCTGCCTGGCGGTCCATCTCTGGGTCGACAGCGAGGGACAGATGCTCAGGCACCGCTTCCTGCGCGGCATAATGCGTTCGGCGGCGCGGCTGACCTACGGCCAAACCCAGGCCGCTTTCGACGGGCGCCCGGACGAGGTCGCCGCGCCCCTGCTCGACGGCGTCATCCGCCCGCTGTTCGGCGCTTACCAGGCGCTCGCCCGGGCGCGCTCGGCGCGCGGCACCCTCGATCTCGACCTGCCGGAACGCCAAGTCATCCTCGGGCCGGACGGCCAAGTCGCCGCCATCCGCCCGCGCGAGCGCTACGACAGCCACCGCCTGATCGAGGAGTTCATGATCGCCGCCAATGTCGCCGCGGCAGCGACGCTCGAAGATGTCCATCAGCCCTGCATGTACCGCATCCACGACGCGCCGGATCCGCAGAAGCTGGAGGCCCTGCGCCAGGTGCTCGACGGCCTCGGCCTCCGCCTCGCCCGCGGCCAGGTGATCAAGCCGGGCCTGTTCCGCCGGATCTTGGAGCAGGTGCGCGGCCAGCCCCATGCGGCGATGGTGCATGGACTGGTCCTCCGCAGCCAGAGCCAGGCCGCCTACGCGCCTGAAAACATAGGACATTTCGGCTTGGCGTTGCCGCGCTATGCGCACTGCACATCGCCCATCCGGCGCTATGCGGACCTTTCGGTCCACCGCGCCCTGATCAGCGGCTTGGGCCTGGGCCACGGCGCCTTGGCGAAGGGAGCCGAGGCCACGTTCGCCGAACAAGGTCGGCATATCTCCATGACCGACCGGCGCGCCCAGGCCGCCGAGCGCGAGGCCGTGGACCGCTTCACGGCCGCCTTTCTGAAGGCCCGGATCGGCGAGATCTTCAGCGGGCGCATCAACGGGGTGACCCGCTTCGGCCTGTTCGTCACCCTCGACGACAGCGGCGCCGACGGCTTGATCCCGATCAGCACCCTGCCGGAGGACTACTACGACCATTTGGCCGCCGAGCATAGCCTGGTGGGCCGCCGTTGGGGCCGCCGCTACAGCCTCGGCGAGAGAGTGAGGACACGCCTCACCGAAGCCGACCCGATCACCGGCGGGATGGTGCTCGAACTGATCGAGGGTGAGGCGGAGGCCCTCGAGGCGCCCACCGAGGCGGCCACCGAGGCGGCCGGGTCCACGGGGTGGGACCCGCTGTCGGGCGACCGGTCCGCAGCGGCCGCGCGAAGCGGTGCCGAGGCCAGCAGCAAACGGCGCGGGAAGGGCGCCGGCGCAACGCCCCGGCGGCGCCGAAAGGCTCGGAACGTCAATAGTTAACCGATCCCGCAAGTCCTTGGTATAATGCCTTGAATTAACGAGATGTTGATTACGAACGCATTTACTGTTGAACTAGTGTCATAGCGGCGGCAGATGCGACATTAGCCAATTGAAATAAGGCGCTGTCCCCTGCCAGGGTCCAGGCATTCAAAGTGGGAGCGTTAAGTCTTTGGTATTAAAATTAAAAGAAGCGGAAACACCCGAGACTTCGAGGCGTGTGGCAAGGCGGGTGCGAGCATCATGGTTTATGCGTCTGGGTCTGGCGCTGTTCCTCACGGCCTGTGCCGCGGAGC
>JAUVQB010000232.1 GCA_030598385.1 Alphaproteobacteria bacterium
CCGGGAGGATTGGCTGCGGCTGCTTCATCTCGGCCATACCGACCGGGCCAAGGCCTTCGAGGTTTATTCCCGGCATTACCTCGCGACCTCCGGCCAGATCTACTGGTCGGACAGCCATCAACTCGGCACCTACATCGACGACTATCACAAGCTGCTCGACCGGCAGCTCGGCGCAACCACGCCGGCCAGCGAGATGATCACGGAGATCTATGTGCCGAGAGACCGATTGGCCGATTTCATGGCGGCGGCGCGCCAGGACTTCCGGCGCCACGAGGTCGATTTCATCTATGGGACGATCCGCCTCATCGAGCGGGACCGGGAGTCGTTCCTGGCCTGGGCCCGCCAACCCTATGCCTGCATCGTCTTTAACCTGCATGTGCCCCATTCGCCGGCGGGCGTAAAGAAGGCGTCGGCCGATTTTCGGCGACTGATCGACCGGGGCCTCGAACGGGACGGCAGCTTCTTCCTCACCTACCACCGCTGGGCCGCGTGCGAGCAAGTCGACGCCGCTTACCCACAGTTCGCTGAGTTCCTGCACCTCAAGCGGCACTACGACCCGGCCGAGCGGTTCCAGAGTAGCTGGTACCGGCATCACAAAGCCCTGTTGGAGGGCCGGTTCGGACTGGACTGAACCTCGCCTTAATGCCCAGCGCTGGCCACGGTGTCCGCCTTCAGCACGAAGCGGATGCCGCAATAGGGGCAGTCGATTTGGCCCTGGCCTTTCATGTTCAAGAACACCCGCGGATGACCCAGCGCCCCCTCGCCGCCGTCGCAGGCCACCGTCTCGCTGTCGACATCGATGATCTCGGTCGGTTCCATCTGCCCCCGCTTCGCCGCGTCGCACCACAAGAGGGGTTCGACCCCAAGGGTTCGACATCGGCGCTTGGCTGACCATATTATTCAGCGGATGATAGCGATTGCCGCCGCATGATCAACGGCCGGCGGCATCCAGGCCCAAGTTTCCGGAGCAAATATGCCCGATAGCCCAGAAGCGAGCGAAGCCGGCGCCGGCGCGTCGAACGACGGCTCGCACCTGCCCGAGAACGCGGTCGAGGTGAAGGGCCTCAACAAAATTTACCGCGCTCTGGGCAAAGGCGAGGCGGCGCACGCGCTGGTCGACGTGGACCTGTCGATTCCGCGGGGTTCGCTGTTCGGGCTGCTTGGCCCCAACGGCGCCGGCAAGTCGACCTTGATCAACATCCTGGCAGGCCTGGTCAACAAGACCAGCGGCAAGGCTATCGTCTGGGGCTGTGATATCGATGAGAACCCGCGCCAGGCTCGCGCGGCCATCGGGGTCGTGCCGCAGGAGCTCAACATCGACCCCTTTTTCACCCCGCGCGAGCTGCTGGAGCTGCAGGCCGGGCTCTATGGCGTGCCGCCGCGCGAGCGGCGCACCGACGAGATCCTGGCCGCCCTCGGCCTGGGCGACAAGGCGCATTCCTATGCCCGCACGCTCTCCGGCGGCATGCGCCGGCGGCTCATGGTGGCCAAGGCAATGGTCCACAATCCGCCGGTCCTGGTGCTCGACGAACCCACCGCCGGGGTCGACATCGAGCTGCGCCTGCAGCTCTGGGCCCATGTGGAAGAGCTCAACAACCGCGGCACCACCGTCCTCCTGACCACCCACTACCTGGAGGAGGCCGAGGAGCTGTGCGACCGGATCGCCATCATCAATCATGGCAAGGTGATCGCCTATGATACCAAGCGGGCGCTCCTGCGCCGCCTCGACAGCAAGGAGCTGACGCTTCTCTTGTCCCAGGACCTCCCTGAAATTCCCGAGGCGCTCGCCCGTTTCGGGCCGGAGATGATGGGCGGGCGCTGTCTCAGGTTCCAGTACCGCTCCAGCGACAGCCCGGTTTCCGAGATCCTGGCGGCGGTGTCCGGCGCCGGGCTTTCGGTGGCCGACATCTTCACCGAGGAAGCGGACCTGGAAGACATCTTCCTGCAGCTCACCCATGGCGCCCACGACGACACCATCGACGCCAAAATCCTCCGCGAAGCCAGGATCCGCCGCGACCGCCGCCGCTACGCCGATGCCGAGTGAGCGCCGCGGCCCGCGGCCGGCTGGTCTCAGTGGGATTTGGGCCGCCGTGCTGCTGCTCGCCCTGATTGCGGGCGCCTGCACCCCCCAGTTCGTGCCGGCCGGCCCTACCGTCGACGAGCCGCGCCTCGAGACCGCGCACTGGGTGACCGCCGATGGGCTGGAGCTACCGCTGCGCGCTTGGCTGCCGGAGGAATCTCCGCACGCGGTGATCCTGGCGCTGCACGGTTTCAACGACTATTCCGCCGCCTTCGAGGCTCCCGGCGCTTGGTGGGCGGAACACGGCATCGCCACCTACGCCTATGATCAGCGCGGTTTCGGCGAAGCGCCCCACCGGGGCCGTTGGGCCGGCAGCGCGACTCTCAGCGACGACCTGGTGAGCCTGGCCGGCCTGATCCGGGCGCGCCATCCCGGACGGCCGTTCTATATCCTGGGCGAGAGCATGGGGGGCGCCGTGGCCATGGTCGCCTTCGCCGAGAACCCCTTGTTCAGCGTCGACGGCGCGATCCTCTCCGCCCCCGCGGTCTGGGCCCGCTCCACCATGCCCGGCTACCAGCGAATTGCCCTGGAGATCTTCGCCCACCTCGTGCCCTGGGGTTACCTGACCGGCGAGGGCGTCAGGATTCAGGCCTCGGACAACATCGAGATGCTGCGCGCCCTCGGCCGCGACCCGCTAATCATCAAGCGCACCCGCGTGGATGCCGTCTACGGCCTCACCGACCTCATGGACCAGGCGCTGGCGAGCTCCGGGCGGATCACCGCGCCCCTGCTACTGCTTTATGGCGAGCGTGACGAGGTGATTCCGAAGGATCCCACCTTTAAAGCCTGGAACGGCCTGCCGGCCGATGCCAAAGCGCGACAGCGCCTGGCGCTCTACGAGGACGGCTGGCACATGCTGCTGCGCGACCTGGGGGCCGAGGTCGTACTGGACGATGTGGCGGCTTGGATCGCGGATCCCAAGGCGCCCCTCCCGTCGGGGGCCGACCGACGCGCCAAGGCGGTGATCGGCGAGACGGCCGAGATCGGCGCAGCGGACTGAATTTTCCGATACCTGATCTGCACTGGCCCGCGCGAAGCGCCCGGCTACGCCGCCCCCGCCCTTTTTTGGTTGATAGGGTTTTCAACACCAGCCCTCGCCCCCACCCGACCACCCATAGCTTACGATGCCGTGGGCGCGGGAAGCGCGAGTGCTCAGCACTGGGTGGGGGCGAGGGCTGGACCAGCGACACAGCGAAGCGAGTCCTCGCGCGAGCCGCTCAGCCGACTGCCGGCGGCGGTTGCGCGGCCCAGATGAGATGGCCGAGCAGGGAGATGCTCGCTCGCCCATCGCTCGGCAGCCCGTTGCGGCTTTGGAAGTCTCGGATGGCCGCCGCCCGCGCTTCGCCGTTGGGCGCGCGGAATTCGCCCTCGGCGGCCGGCGCCATATAGCCCAGATGTATCTGGAAGTAGTCGATCGTCGCGAGCGGCAGGGGCGCGGCCGGGGCGCCCGGCCGCGGCCCTCGGCCGTCGCCCGGTGAAATCCCAATTCGGCGGAGCGCCGCGCCCAGGGACCCGGGGGCCGTGTTCGCCATTTGCTC
>JAUVQB010000247.1 GCA_030598385.1 Alphaproteobacteria bacterium
AAGCCGCTCTTGATGCGCACGCCGCCCGACCCGACTTCGTTCAAGCCGCGCGATATCCGCGAGCTCCTCTATCTCGGGCAGAAGTTCTGGGACCTGGGCGAGGCCCAGATGTACGACACCCTGCGCTTCTGGACCATGAGCATCGCCGAGTACCTGGACGAATACTTCGAGTCCGACATCCTCAAGGCGGCGCTCGCCGGCTCGGGCATCATCGGCACCGCGCTCGGCCCCTACTCGCCCGGCTCGGCCTATGTGCTGCTGCACCACTACATGGGCGAGGTCGACGGCACCATCGGCGCCTGGGGCTTCTCGCGCGGCGGCATGGGCTCGATCACCCAGGCCATGGCCGACTCCCTCAGGTCTCTCGGCGGGGAAATCCGCACCGAAGCCGGCGTTACGCAGATCCTGGTCGAGAACGACAACGCCGTGGGCGTCGCCCTCGAGAACGGCGAAGAGGTGCGCGGTCAGATCGTCGTCTCGAACCTCGACGTGAAGCGCACCTTTATCAACTGCATGGACCCCAAGGACCTGCCGGGCGACTTCCTCGACGCCGTCAAGCGTTTCAAGATCCGCGGCTCCTCGGGCAAGCTCAACATCGCCCTCGACGGCCTGCCGACCTTCCGCGGCGTGCCCGAGGGCAGCCCGGCGCTGACCGGCGAAAAGCACTTCAGCGACACCATGGAGCGCCTCGAGCGCGCCTACGACGACTGGAAGGCCGGCACCTGGTCGAAAGACCCCTACGTGGACATGCTGATCCCGACCCAGATCGATCCGAGCATGGCGCCGCCGGGCAAGCACTACATGAGCGTCTTCGTCCAGTACGCGCCGCCGAACCTCGCCGACGGCGAGGTCTGGGACGGCTCCAACCGGGACGCCTTCGCCAAGACGGTGATCGATCAGATCGCCGAATACAGCCCCGACTTCGAGGACCTCATCGTCCACGTCGAGGCGCGCACGCCCCAGGACATCGAGAACGAGGTGGGGCTCACCGAAGGCAATATCTTCCAGGGCGAGCTCACCTTCGACCAGCTCATGTTCAACCGGCCGGTGCCCGGCTACGCCCAGTACCGCGGGCCGGTGGACGGCCTCTACATGTGCGGCTCGAGCACGCACCCCGGCGGCGGCGTGATGGGCGCGCCCGGCGCCAACGCCGCCCGCGAGGTCATGCGCGACCTGAAGATCAAGGGCGAGGCCGGCCGAGCCGGCGCCCGCTGGTAAACCGCCCAGTGGAGACTTCCGGGCGCGACTTCCTGCCGGGACTTGGGGATCCGAAATGACAGACAGCTACGATTCAATCGTCGTCGGCGCCGGCCACAACGGCCTGGTTTGCGCCGCCACTCTCGCCAAGGCCGGCCGTAAGGTCCTGGTGGTGGAAGCGAGCGACCAGGTCGGCGGCGCCGCCGTCACCCGGGAGATCGCGCCGGGCTACAAGGTCTCGGCCTGCGCCCACATCCTCCACCTGCTGCACCCCAAGGTGATCAAGGACCTCAAGCTGAAGTCGCACGGGCTAAAGCTGTCGAGCAAGAACCTGCCGACCGTCGCGCTCGGAACGGACGGCGAGCACCTGACCCTCACCGGCAACAAGGCGAGCGGCGCCATCTCCGCCGCCGACCGCGCGGCTTACTCGTCATGGCGCAAGCAGATGCTCAAGTTCGCCAAGCATCTCCAGCCCATGCTGGCGACCGTGCCGCCACGCCTCGGCAGCGGCGACAGGGGCGATCTGCGCAAGCTCGCGAAGCTCGGCTGGGCGGTCCGCAGCCTGGGCCGCAATGACATGCGCGAGTTCCTGCGCGTCGGCGGCATGAACGTGGCCGACCTGCTGGAGGATACCTTCGAAAGCGACCTCGTGCGCGGCGCGATCGCCTTCGACGCCGTGCTCGGCACGCACCTCGGGCCGCGCTCGCCCGGCACGGCACTGACCCTGCTCTACCGACTGGCCGGCAAGGGCGGCGGTACGGCCGGCGCCCTCACCCTGCCCGAAGGCGGCATGGGCGCGGTCACCGAGGCCCTGGCAAACGCGGCCCGGGCGCACGGCGCCGAGATCCGGACCGGCCGGCCGGTCCGCCGCGTGCTGGTGGAAAACGACCGCGCCGTCGGCGTGGAGCTCGAGGACGGCGCAAAGATCGCGTCGCAGAACGTGATCTCCAATGCCGATCCCCGCCGCACCTTCTTGGACCTCCTAGGGCCTGAGCATCTGGATACCGGCTTCGTTACCCAGGTGCGCAACATCCGCATGCGCGGCGACGCCGCCAAGGTAAACCTGGCCCTCGACGGGCTGCCCGAATTCACCGGGCTCGACGCTTCGGACCTCAAGGGCCGCCTGGTCATCGCGCCCGACGTCAATTACGTGGAACGCGCCTTCAACCCGGCCAAGTACGGCAAGTTCTCGCCCGAGCCGGTAATGGAGATCACGATCCCCAGCCTGCACGATGCGAGCCTGGCGCCCGAGGGCAAGCAGGTGCTCTCCGTAGTGGTGCAGTACGCGCCCTACGGTTTGAAGGAGGGCTGGGAAAATGGCCGCGAGGCCTTCGCCAAGATCGTGCTCGGTGTGCTGGAGCGCTACGCGCCGAAGCTCGGGTCCCGGATCGTCGCCAGCGAACTTCTGACCCCCTTCGATATCGAGCGGCAGTTCCGCATGACCGGCGGCCATTGGCACCACGGCGAGCTGGCGTTCGACCAGATGCTGATGCTGCGGCCGGTGCCGGGGGCGGCGCAATACGCGGCACCCCTCGACGGGCTCTACCTCTGCGGCGCCGGGTCCCACCCCGGCGGCGGGGTGATGGGCGCGGCCGGCCTCAACGCCGCCAATCAGGTGATCCAACGGGAGGCCGCCGCATGAGCGCCCTGACCCACTATAAAACGCCGCTCAAGCCGACGCCGTTCCACAAGCGCACTGCGGCGCTGTGTCACAACAACGACTGGGGCCGCTGGGCCGGATTCAACGTGCCCGACAGCTACGGCGAGGTCGAGCTGGAATACTTCGCCGTGCGCAACACCGCCACCCTGTTCGACCTCTCGCCGATGATGAAATACCGGATCGGCGGCCCGGACGCCGAGCGCTATCTGAACCGGCTCTTGACCCGCGACGTGCGCAAGCTGAAGCCGGGCCGCGTCGCCTATTCGATCTGGTGCGACGATGCCGGCCACGTGCTCGACGACGGCACCCTGTTCCGCTTTGGCGATCAGGACTTCCGCCTGTGCAGCCAGGAACGCCAACTGGTCTGGTTGACGGACTCAGCGGCCGGCTTCGACGTGGAGATCGAGGACGTCACCGAAGAGATCGCCGCCCTCGCCCTGCAGGGGCCGACCAGCGCCGCCATCCTGAGGCGCATGGGCGTCGCGGGGATCGACGACCTCAGGCCCTTTTCCCTGATCGAGGTGCCCCTGAAAGACGGCCGCCTGATCATTTCGCGCACCGGCTTCACCGGCGACCTGG
>JAUVQB010000030.1 GCA_030598385.1 Alphaproteobacteria bacterium
CCGCCCAGCAGCGCGCCGACGCCGCGGCGGCCAAGATGGCCAGCGCCCAAAGCCAGCCGAATGCGAACTTCGCCATGTCCGACCTCGACCTGGTGTTCGTGATGGACGTCACCGGCAGCATGGACGAGGAGATCCGCGACGTTCAATCGAACCTCTTGGGCTTGGTGCGGGTGCTGACCCGTCTGGCGCCCACGCTCAATGTCGGCTTTGTCGCCTTCAAGGACCGCGGCGACGACTATCTCATCCGGTCGTTCCCGCTGACCGCCATGCGCGGCGGCAACCTGTCGCGCATTCAGGCCTTCGTCGAACGGCTCGAGGCCGGCGGCGGCGGCGACGTGCCGGAGCCGGTCGACTATGCCCTCGAACAGGGAATCGCCATGTCGTGGCGGCCCGAAGCCGAAGGCCGGATCGTCGTGATCGGCGACGCGCCGAGCCATCGCCCGGACTGGGGTTCGGCCTTCGGCCGGGCCTCGTCCTTCTCCGCGACCTCGCCCGAGGCGGCGCCTGGGACAAAGACGTCGCGCCGGATCTCCACGATCTTCACCGGCAAGCGCGCCGAAGGCCGCGAATTCTTCGAGCGCCTGGCCGGCGCCGGGCGCGGCGACTTCGTGCAGCATCGCGGCCAGATGATGGAAAGCGTTCTCTTGTCGGTGCTCGACGACACGGTGAGCTGGAAGCGCAAAGGGGCAGGACCATGACGGACGAGGCTTTGGGTCTGGCAAGCGCCTGGCGGCTGGCCGGAACGGACGGCGAGGGCCGGGACCAGGTGCTGACCATCAACCGGGACGAGCTGACCAGCGCCTATCCCGGCATCACCATCGGGCGCCATCCGGAGCTCGCCGACCGGGTCGTCGACGAGCCCAGTCTGTCGCGCCGGCATTTCCGCCTGAGCCGCAGCGCCGAGGGGGTGACGCTCGAGGACCTGTCTTCCTTGAACGGAACGCTGCTCGATGGCGTGCCCTTGGTGCCTTACGCCCCCGTCAGGTTGGCGGATGGCCAGACCATCACCGCCGGCCGGCTCACTCTGAAAGTCTCGCGCGTGGCCTGATATGAAACGGCGCAACCGCGATCTGGTGCTGTTCAACCTCTCGGCGCTCGATGTGCTGGCAACGGCCACCGGCGTCTTCGTGCTACTGACCGTGCTAATGATGCCCTATTTCCGCAAGACGCTCGAGGCCCATGCGGAGCTCGCCGACGTCCGTGCTTCGGTGGAGCAACTCGAGGCGGAGGTCGAGGGCGTCCGGCGCGCGACTGCCGAGGAGGCCGCGGCGGCGGCAGAGATCTCGGTTGAGGCGCAGGCAACCGAGGCGGCGGCGGCGCAACGGCGCGCCGCCACGAAACAACTAAAACAGGAAGCGGAACGCGCCCGGTCCAGCGCCGATCAGGACGAGCAACTGGTGGCCTCGCTGGAGCAGGACTACGACAAGCGCATCATCGAAGCGCTCGACCTGGTGTTCGTCATCGACACCACCGCCAGCATGCGTCCGGTGATCCGCGATCTGAGCCTGTCGATGAGCGGCATCGTTCGTGTGTTGCAGCGCTTGGTGCCGTCTCTGCGGGTCGCCGTCGTGGCCTACCGGGACCACGACACCGGCGCCGGTTGGACGGTGCGCAGTCTGCCTCCCACGCCGACCAGCAGCTCGATGGCGGAGGTGCAGGCCTTCGTCGATTGGCTGAAGCGGGCGATCCGCAGCAGCAGGACGCCGCGGGAAGCCGTATACGCGGGTTTGCGCGAGGCGCTGTCGCTGCCGCTGCGGCCCGGCGCCAAGCAGTCGATTATCGTGATCGGCGATGCGGCGCCACACCGCAACGAGGAGCGCCGAACCCTGGATCTCGCCCGCCGCTATGTCCGCAGCGGTAGCGAACGCAGCGTCTCCGCCCTGTTCGTCGATACGCCGGCCTACCGGCTATACGGCACCGGGGATCGCAACTTCTTTGCGGCGCTCGCGCGCACCGGCGGCGGCGAGTTCAACGCGCACAGCGGCGGCATGATCGAAGGCGTGCTGCTGTCGGTGCTGGACACCCGGTAACGCCTGCGTGAGCGGTTGGACTCGGCGCGGGCGCGCCGGCCCCCATGGGCAGGTTGTAATGGCAATCCGCGCGGAAACTGAGCTATCTTTGGCCAAGCCTCGCTGGCCAGCAGCGTCGGGCAAAAAGACGACGCGCGCGAATAAAAGAACGGGAGGGCCGCAATCTGTCCGAAGCACGAGAGAACTGTCATATTCCCAAACTGCAGGAGCAATTCGCGGAGGGCAAGATCAGCCGCCGCGAGTTCCTTCGTTATTCCACCCTGCTCGGTATGTCTGCGGCAGCAGCCTATGCCTTCGTCGGGAAAGTGACAGGCCAGAACTTCGCGGCGCCGGCCCAGGCCGAGGAGATTCCGAAAGGCGGCACCCTGCGCATCTCCATGCGCGTGATAGAGGTGACCAGCCCGCACACTTACAACTGGGTTTATGACTCCAACGTCGGCCGTGGCGTGCACGAGTACCTCACCAAAACCGGGCAAGACAACATTACGCGGCCCTACATGGCTGAGAGCTGGAGCGCCAGCGACGATCTCAGGACCTGGACCCTGAAGATGCGCGATATCAAGTGGCACAATGGCCGCGATTTCACAGCCGACGACGCCATCTGGAATATCAAGCGTTGCCTCGATGAAAAGACCGGCTCGTCCGTAATCGGCTTGATGAAGGGCTACATGCTGAACGAGGCCGAGGACGGCACAACCGAGCTGTGGGACGCCAATGCGGTCGAGAAGGTCGACGACCACACGCTGCGCCTCAACCTGAAGGAAGCGCATGTCGGGGTGCCCGAGGACCTGTTCCACTATCCCATGGCGATTCTCGATCCCGAGGAAGGCGGATCCTTCGGTGTCGGCTCCAACGGGACCGGGCCGTTCGACCTGGTCGAACATTCGGTTGGCGTGAAGTCGGTCCTCCGGGCGCGTTCGGATTACTGGGGCGACGGCCCGTATCTGGACGAGTTGCAATATATCGACCTGGGCGACGACCCTTCGGCCGAGATCCTGGCTCTCGCCTCGCAGCAAGTGCATGGCCAGTATCAGGGCGACGTCAGTCAGCTCGACGCTCTCAAGGCCTCGCCGCACATCGTCATCCACGAGGCCCTGACGGCCGCGACTGGGGTGGCGCGCGTTCAGGTGGACCGGGAGGAGTTCAGCGATCCGAGGCTGCGCAAGGCCATGCGCCTCGCCGTGGACACGCCGCGCTGCCTTGAGTTGGCGCACCGTGGCCTCGGCGCGCCGGGCGAGCACCACCACGTCTGCCCCGTGCATCCTGAATACAATAAGCTTCCGTTCATGGAGCGCGACCTCGAGGCGGCGAAGGCGCTCTTGGCCGAGGCTGGCCATCCCAACGGAGTCACGTTGGAGATCACGGCCAAAAAGGACCCGGCTTGGGAAGTCCAGGCTGTCCAGGCCATGGTCGAGCAGTGGAAAGACGCCGGTATCAACGTCAACATCAACCTGCTGCCCTCGACGCAGTTCTGGGATGACTGGACCAATTATCCGTTCAGCTTCACCTCCTGGGCGCACCGGCCGCTGGGCTTCATGGTCTTGGCGCTTGCCTATCGCTCCGGCGTGCCGTGGAACGAGTCTCACCATTCCAATGCCGAGTTCGACGAGCTGCTGACTAAGGCGGAAGGTACGCTGGACGTCGACGAGCGGCGCGAGATCATCGGTCAGCTCCAGAGCATCATGCAGGACACGGGACCGATGGTTCAGCCGCTTTGGCGCTCGCTGTTCGTGGCCTACGACAAGCGGGTCAAGGGCTTCCGCCAGCATCCGACCGGCTATATCTTCGGCGAGGAAATTGGCATCGAAAGCTGATCGGCCTTGCCTTGATTCCAGGGACCGCCGCCGCTGTCGTGCAGCGGGGGCCGTTCTCGTTTCGGGACCGCCCACTTGATGTCCTTACGCCTAGTCGTCCGTCTCGCTTTTCTGGGTTTGCTGTGCGGGCCGGTGGTGGCCGTGTTGCGGTCGCCTGCCGTCTTGGCGGAGGTGGATGAAATCGATCTCGTCAACGTCCCGGGCGGCATCTATGTGATGGGCGATCCGGGCGGCGACGCCAACGAGGCGCCGCGCCGTGTCAAGGTGGATCCTTTCCGGATCATGCGAAAGGAAGTGACCAACCGCGAGTTCGCGCGGTTCGTCGCCGAGACCGGCCACGTGACCGATCCGGAGCGGCGCGGCTTCGGCTGGGTCTGGGACGGCCGCTGGCATAAGGTGAAAGGGGCCGACTGGCGCCGCCCTAAGGGCCTCGAAGGTGATTTCTCGCGGCTTGACGATCATCCGGTGGTTCAGGTCTCCCACCAGGATGCGGCGGCGTTCTGCAGTTGGCTGGGCCTGCGATTGCCGAGCGAGGAGGAGTGGGAATACGCGGCGCGCGGCGGCGACGGCCGGCGCTTTCCTTGGGGCAACGAGGCGCCGCGCCAGGACGGCCGGCGCCTGGCGAACTTTGGCGCGGTGAAGTGCTGCGCCCCCGACACCTGGGACGGCTACGGCGGGACCGCGCCGGTCGGCAGCTATCCCGACGGCGCCTCGCCCTTCGGCCTGCTGGACATGGCCGGCAACGTCTGGGAATGGACCAGCAACGTCTTCCCCGGCCGGCCTGAGTACATCACCCTTCGCGGCGGCGGGTGGGGGAACAACCCTTACTGCTTGCGGGTCACCTATCGGCACGGCAATCCACCCGACATCGGCCTCGACATGGTCGGTTTGCGTTGCGCGGGAGATGCGGGCGCATAGGATACGTGCGGGCCGTCTTACGGGAGAATCGAGCGAGCGATGAGTGAGGTGTTGGGCGCCGTTCGCGCCATTTGCGAGGACGGCTTGGCGCGCGACGCGAGCCTTGGCGAAGGCCTGCGGCAGATCCTCTACGCACTGGATGGGCTGGGCGATGTACGGTCCGGCGCTTCGCAGAAGCTCGACGTGGTCGAACGATATCTCGGCGACTGCCGTGCGCTGTCGCGCGACCCGCTGGCCCAACGCTTGGTGACGGCGATGGATAGGGAGCCCGAAAGGGTGGCCTGGTATCGCTCCAAGTCCTACGACGACGAGCCCACCATGGCGGACTTTCTGTCGCAATATGGCGTGGCGTTGATCCTGGGGCCGGACCGCTTCGGCCGGCGCTGCCCCTATTTGAGCGACCGGGCCTCGCTCGGGGTGACGCTCCAGGCCCCCAACGTCGATTATCCGGCCCATGCCCACGAGGCCGTCGAGATCTATTTCATCCTGGCGGGCAGTGTCGAATGGCAGCAGGGCGACGGCGTCTGGCGCCGCAAGGCGCCGGGCGACCTCGTGCTGCACAAAGCGCATGAGCCCCATGCCATGCGCACCGGGGAGGAGCCGCTGCTCGCCATGTTCGCCTGGGTCAGCGACCTCATGTCCGATGTCTATCTGGCCGATCCGGCTTGAACGGTAGGTTTGATCGCCGGGTTTGATCGAGGCGGTGTCATCCAGTATGTGGTGGCGTCATGCAGATGTACCTTTGGATCGCGTTGGGCAGCGCGCTCGGCGGCGCCGGGCGCTATTGGTGCTCGGGCGTGATCGCCCGGCACATCGGCGAGACCTTTCCCTGGGGCACGCTGACCGTGAACGTGGTGGGCTCGCTGCTGATCGGTTTGCTGGCCACGGTGAGCGAGCCGGACGGCCGGCTGTTGATGAGCACCACCATGCGGCAGTTCTTCATGATCGGTCTGTTCGGGGGGTTCACCACCTTCTCCAGCTTCAGCCTACAGGTGCTGAATCTGGTGCGCGACGGCCAGTGGATCCCGGCCTCGCTCTATATCGGGGGCTCCGTGGCGCTCTGCCTGGTCGGCGTGTGGTTGGGCCACGCCTTGGGCATTGCGATCAACCGCTAAAGAGGAAGTTGGCCATGCAGATTCCCGAACAAGCCATGTTGTTGCGCATATTCCTGGGCGAGGACGACCGTACCGACGGCCGGCCGCTTTACGAGGCGATCGTCCTGAAGGCGCGGGAGATGCATCTGGCGGGCGCCACCGTCCTGCGCGGGCCCATGGGCTTCGGCAAGACCAGCCGCCTGCACACGGCGAAGATCCTCCGACTCTCGGAGGATTTGCCGGTGGTGGTCGAGATCGTCGAAGCCGAAGAGCGGATCCAGGCCTTCCTCTCGGCGATCGAGCCGATGATGACCGGCGGCCTCATTACCCTCGAGAAAGCCCAGATAGTACGCTATGGGCCTGACCAGGAAACCTCCTAAATCCGGATGATCCAGCCGCGCCGGTAGAGGCCGTAAAGCACCAGCCACCACACCAGGACCGTCGCCAGGGCGAAGGCGAGGGAGCCGTCGAGTCGGCCCGCCCAGGGCACGAGTAGATCCTCGTAGATCCAGAGTTGGAGGCTGCGCCCGTCGGCCATGCGGACCACGCTCAAAAGGCGCGCGACGATGCCAGAGGCGAAAAACAGGGTGATCGCGTTGACGCCCATGACCTGGAACGGCCAGCCGACCCAGGACCAGCGCCGGACTTCCATGATCTCGTAGCACAGCCCTAGGAGCACGAGGGAGCCGCCGGCCGTGAAGATCACGTAGGAGCTGGTCCAGAGCTGCTTGTTGATGGGGAAGGCAAGGCCCCAGAGCGCGCCGGCCAGCAGGCAGAGCAGGCCGGCCGCGATGAGCCCGGCGCTGACCCGGCTGGAGACCACGGAGCGTTTCACCCAGGCCCCGGCGGCCGTGCCGAACATCACGCTGGCGGCGGCCGGCAGCGTGCTGAGAAGGCCCTCCGGATCGAACCAGCCTTGGTAGAGGTGAGCCGGCGTCAGTAGGGCGCGGTCGATATAGCTGGGCAGCGAGCCCTCGGGCGTGAGGTCGCCGGGGCCGTAGCCGGGCACGGGAATCAGCTCGAGCGCCGCCCAATAGGCCAGCAGCACCAGGCCCACCACGACGATCTGGAGCCGCGGCGAGCACGTGAGGACCAGCAGAACGGCGAGCAGGTAGGCCAGGCTGATGCGCTGCAAGACCCCCATGATCCTGATCGTGCTCACATCCAACGGGGCGCCGTTGATGGCCCATTCCAGCACCATGGTCGAGGCATTGAGGACCAGCCCCAGGGCGAACAGCACCATCACACGGCGGATCAGCCGGCGGTGGAAGGCGCCCCGGTCCTGGGCCGCGGTTTCGCGGTAGCGCGCCAGGGTGAAGGGAATCGCGGCGCCGACGATGAAAAGGAAAGCAGGAAAGATCTGATCGGTCGGCGTGATGCCGTGCCATTCGGCGTGGCGCAGGGGGGCATAGACGTGGCTCCAGCTTCCCGGGTTGTTGACCAGGATCATGCCGGCGATGGCGAGGCCCCGGAAGCTGTCGAGGGAGGCTAGGCGCATGGGCGCGACTCGGCGGTGATTGGCTGTTCCTTGTTAGCCAAGACACCCGAGGCCGCAAGCGCCTCGCTTCGGCGGGACTTTACAGGGCGAGCGCTTGGCCGATGCCCGCGGCGACGGCCCGCTCGTAGACGGTGCCGGCCACCGCCACGTCGGCAAGCCCGACGCCGGCGAATACCAGGGCGGTCCGTTCCTCGGCCGATTGGCGCGCCGCCAGCCGGCCCACCACCAGGTCCGCCACCTCGCCGTCATAGGGCTCTTTGTACGCGAGGCCCTCGCTGCCGGCCTGAGCCTGATCGTCGGTCACCACCCGGTCGAGCCGGCCAAGGGAATCCGAGACCCAGGACAGGCCCAGATCGACCATGCTGGCGAAGGCTCCGGGGCTGAGCCAGGCCGCGTCGATGAAGGGCTCGGTGCGCGGCACCACCGGCGTGGTGGTGACCACGATGTCCATCTCGGCCAGGGCGTCCTTCGGATTCTCGACCGCTTCGGCGTCGAGGCCCTCGGCCCGGACCTCTTCGGCGAAGGCCTCGGCGGTGCTGAGGCGCCGGCTATAGGCGTGAACCAAGCAGAGAGGAAAATGGGGCCGCAGGGCGGCGAGATGGGCGCGCGCCTGGAGGCCGCAGGCGACGAAGCCTATGGTGGCGCTGTCGGGCCGGGCGAGGCGGCGGGCGGCGACGGCGGTGATCGCGGCCGTGCGCACGCCGGTGACCCAGCGGGCATCCATCACCGCGACCGGCATGCCCGTTTCGGCATCGCTCAAGAGGATCAGGCCGGCGATGTGGGGCAGGCCGCGCGCCTCGTTGCCGGCGACGCCAACCCACTTCACGCCGGCATAGGCCGGCGCGTCCATCACTCCGGGGCTGGCCAAAAACAAGGCCTGCTCCGGCGCCTGCAGGGCCAGCTTCGGCTTCATCACCGCCCGGCCCTCGGCCTTGGACGCGAACATGGCCTCCACCGCCAGCTCGACGTCCGCCAGGCCGAGGCCGCAGGCCTCGACGTCGGCGTTCGAGAGATAGAGGATTTCCTGGCCCAGCTTCATGTCGCTGTCGACCTGACCACAGACGCCGGGCCTGAAGCAAGCGCCTTTCCCGTCAACCGCTCATGCGGATCAAGGCGTCCACCGCCACCGCGCCGCGGTTCCGGCCCGGGCCCTCGGGCAACACCAGCAGCGGATTGACATCGAGCTCGATCAGGCTCTCCCGGTGGGCCTCGGCGAAATCGGCGACGGCCATGACGGCATCGACTAGCGCTTCGACGTCGCCCCTGGGACGGCCGCGAAAGCCGTAAAGAAGCGGCGCGCCCTTGAGCGTGGAAAGGGCCTGTTCGACGGAGCGCCGGTCGGTCGGCAGCAGTAGGGTCGCGCTATCGCGCAGCAGTTCGACCAGCACGCCGCCGCTGCCCAGCACCAGCGCCAGGCCGAAGGCGGGATCGCGCTTGACGCCGACGATCAGCTCGGCGACCGCGCCCGGCACCATGCGCTCCACCAGAAAGCCGCCGGCTCCGCCGTTGCCGCGCGCCAGGTTGGCGGACATCTCCGCGACGGCCGCCGCGACCGCCGCCTCGCTGTCGAGCCCGAGCGCCACGGCGCCGGCCTCGGTCTTGTGGGCCAGGCCCCGGCCAATCGCCTTGAGCGCCACCGGGAAGCCAATCGCGCGCGCCGCAGCGGGGGCCTCCGCGCCGCTCACCCGGCGGCCTTCGGGAACGCTGAGCCCGTGGCCGGCGAGCCTCTGTTTCGCTTCCCATTCGTCCAGCAGCCGGGGCTCGCCCGCGCTCCGCGCCGGGCCGGGCAGGTGGAGGGCCTCGGCGCCGCCGTCGGCGAGCAGGGCTATGCGGCGGCGGGCATAGTTCGCCGCGGCCCCCAGCCCGGCCACGGTTTCCATGAGGCCCTGCAGCGGCGCCAGGCCGTTCGCCAACACCCGCGCGCGGGTGCGGTCGGGCAACAGCTCGGGCAGGGTGCTGGCGACGACGGCCGGACAGCCGGTCGCCTTGTGGGCGGCGATGAAACCGTCGACCGAGGCGTCCCAGCCGCTCGGATCGCAGCCCGCCACCTCGGGGTAGTCGATCATCAGGACGCCGACGTCGAAGCCGCTCTGCATCACGGTGGTGAAGCAGAGCTCCAGCGCTGCGACGTCGCCCCAGACCGCGGTGTTGTAGTCGAAGGGGTTGGCGATGGTGGTGAAGACCGTCATCTGACGCCTGAGATCGTCCGCCTGCTCCCGGCTGAGCGGCGCAAACTCCAGCCCCGCGGGTTCCGCGAGATCGGCGATCAAGGCGGACTCGCCGCCCGAGCAGGTAAAGACGCAGAGTCTGGGGCCGGCCAAGGGGCCCACCACGGCCAGCAGCTTGAGGGTTTCCAACAGGCCGGCGATCGAGTCGACCCGGACGATGCCGAGGCGCGCGAAGAGGGCCTCGTAGAGCTGATCGGAGCCGGCCAGCGAGCTGGTGTGGCTGAGCGCCACCTGGGCGCCGATGTCGGAGGTGCCGACCTTGAGGGCGACGATCGGGATGTTCTTCTCGAGCGCCCGCGCGGCGGCGCGGCTGAAGGTGGCGACGTCGCTCAGGCCCTCCATGTAGAGGCCGATGGCGGAGATGCGCGGATCCTCGATCAGCGCCTCGAG
>JAUVQB010000149.1 GCA_030598385.1 Alphaproteobacteria bacterium
CCGTCCCGGTATGGATAGCAGTGACCTTGGTGTCCTCGAAGATCTTGGCGCCGCCGGTCCGCGCGCCCTTGGCGAGGGCCATCGTGGTGTCGATCGGATTGGTCTGGCCGTCGTTGGGCAGGAATACGGCGCCGACCAGGTCTTCGATGTTCAACAGAGGATAAAGCTCGCGCGCCTCGGCCGGCGAGATGACCTGCACTTCGAGGCCGGCCATTCGCGCCATCGAGGCGCTGCGCTTCAGCTCCTCGAAGCGTTCCGCACTGGCGGTGACTCCCAGGCTGCCGTTCTGCTTGAAGCCGGTGGCCTGGCCGGTCTCGGCTTCCAGCCCGCTATAGAGGTCGGTGGTGTAGACCGCCAGCTTGGTCAGGTTGAGCGTCGCGCGCAGCTGTCCCACCAGACCGGCGGCATGCCAGGTGGTGCCGCAAGTGAGCTGCTTGCGTTCCAGAAGGACGACGTCCTGCCAGCCCAGCTTGGTCAAGTGATAGGCGATCGAGCAGCCGACGATGCCGCCGCCGACGATGATCACCCTCGCTTCGCTTGGAAACTCGTTTGCCACTGCCCGCCCCTTCCCTAACCGGCGGCCCGACAGGCCACTCGAGATCAGGCCCGAATCAAACCCAAGACGAGCGTCAGTTCAACGCCAAATTTTCTAATCCAAGAGCACGCCGTGAAGCGCCTCCCAGCTCGCTTCGTCGGGCGCCATGAGGAGGCCGGGCGTGTCCCGGCGTGCCGGATCGTAGATCCGCCGATCGAAAGTCCGCGCCAACCCGCCGGCTTCGGTGAACAGGAGAACGCCAGGCGCATGGTCCCAGGGCATCATCTTGGTGAAGAGCGAGTAGTGGATCTCGCCGGTGTCTTTGCTTTCGGCAGCCTTCTCGGGAAACAGGCCGTAGTGCAAACTGCCCGCCGCCAAACGCACGTATTCCGCCCCGGCGCAGCGCAAGGACGGGATCGCTCCAAGGCGTTTCCGCGCGGCCTCGATGCGCCGTCGCAGCTCCGGGCCAACGAAGCTTCCGGCATGAAGGGTCCCGCGCATGTCGGAGAGCGGCACGGGCGCGGCAGCCCGCAAACGTTCATCGCCGATCCAGGCGCCGCTGCCGGCTTCCGCCACCGCTGTGCGCTCCAGGCTCGGCTCGTGAATCCAGGAGGCAAGGATCACCCCCTTCTCGACCAGGGCGACCATCACCGCGAATGTCGGGCGGCCGGCCGCGAAGTTGCCGGTGCCGTCCACGGGATCGATCAGCCAGACCGGGTCCGAGCCTTGCAGCAGCTCCAGCACCTCGGGCCGTTCCGACGTCCCCTCCTCGCCCACCACCAGCGAGCCCGGCAAGTAATCCTGGAGCAAGCGGGTCAGCCGCGCCTCGCTGGCGATATCCGCCGCGGTGACCAGCTCGCCGCCCTCCTTGGCGCGGATTTCATGCTCGGCCAGCCGGCGAAACCGCACCATGATTTCCTCGGCCGCGGTCTCCTCGACGAAACGCTGTACTGTTGCTAGGTCGATCGACATGGCTGGGCTCTTAGCCGCGATCGGCGGCCGCGGCAAGGGCGGGCATGGAATTCAAGCGGCCGTCAGGTGGCGCGCCGGCGATGCTCGAAGCGCGCCAGGTCGGCGGGATCGAGCTGCACCAAGAGATGAGCGCTCGCCTCGTCGTCCTCGCGGTTCAGCACCTGACCGTTTGCGTAGAGCCAGGCCAGATCGGCGCCGTCGCTGAGCGGCACGGTGAGTTGCACGGCGCTCGTCGGCGTCGACAGTTGGCGCGCGATGGCGTGGGTCAGATTTTCCAAGCCGTCCCCGGTCAGCGCCGAAACGGCGCTGGCGCCGTCCCGCCGTGCGAGTTGATTTTCCAAGACCACCCGCGCCTCCGCGTCCAACAGATCGATCTTGTTGAGAACCTCGAGCCGAGGGGCGCCATGGGCCTCCTCGATGCCAAGACTGGCAAGGACCTCTTCCACATCGCGGCACTGGGCCTCGCTCTCAGGATGGGCGATGTCGCGCACGTGCAAGATGAGATCGGCCTCCGTCACCTCCTCCAAGGTCGCTCGAAACGCCGCTACCAGATCGGTCGGCAGATCGGAAATGAAGCCGACCGTGTCGGAGAGGATGATCTCGCGCCCGTCGTCGAGCTCGAGGCGCCGCATGGTCGGGTCGAGGGTCGCGAAGAGCTGGTCCTGGGCCACCACCTCGGCCCCGGTGAGGCGGTTGAACAGCGTGGATTTCCCGGCATTCGTATAGCCGACCAGGGCGACCACCGGATAGGGCACCCGCCGCCGCGCCTGGCGATGCAGCGCCCGGGTCCGCTTGACCTGCCCCAGGTCTTTCTTGATTCGCGCGATGCGCTCGCCGATCAGGCGGCGGTCGATTTCCAGCTGGCTCTCGCCGGGGCCGCCGAGAAAGCCGAAGCCGCCCCTCTGCCGCTCCAGGTGGGTCCAGGAGCGAACCAGGCGCGAGCGCTGATAGGTGAGCGCGGCCAGCTCGACCTGCAGATTGCCCTCCTTGGTGCGCGCCCGGGCGCCGAAGATCTCGAGAATGAGCCCGGTACGGTCGATCACCTTGCAGTCCCAAGCACGTTCCAGGTTGCGCTGCTGGACCGGCGTCAGGGCGGCATTGACCACCGCCACAGTAATCTCCCAAACTTTTACGAGATGACCCAGGGAGTCGACCGCGCCCTTGCCGAAGAGGCTGCTCGGGCGTCGTCGGCCGATCGGCACGATCTCCTGGCGCACGACCTCGAGGTCGATGGCTTCGGCCAGGCCGACGGCCTCGGCGAGCCGTGCTTCGGGGCTGCGCTCGCCGCGCTGCGCCGTTTTGATTTGGGGATGTAAGACAAGAGCCCGGCCTGTTTGGCCGGGTCCCTCACGAACGGTCTGCTCGGTTGAATCGGGCTGCTGGTCCGCCTGGTGCCTGTCGTCGAATCTAGCCGTCTTCGGCCTCCTCCTTGTCAGGCTCAAAAAGCTGGACCGGGACGGTCGGCATGACCGTCGAGATCGCGTGCTTGTAAACCAGTTGGGAGTGGGCGTCTCGACGCAGCAAGACCGAAAAATTGTCGAACCAGGTGATCACGCCCTGCAATTTCACTCCGTTGACTAGGAAAACCGTGACCGGCACCTTGTTCTTTCGGATGTGGTTCAGAAAAACATCTTGGACGTTTTGGGATCTTTCCGCTGCCATTTCCGGCCCCCCTTTGTCTTCTTTTGTTCGTCAAATGGCCTCGTTTGACGGGAAATCCGCCCCGTCCCATCACTATCGCGTCCGAAGCGAAGCTTCCCTCCTGTCGGCTCGATCGTGGCTGCGACCTTGTATGCGATCCAGTATCACCGATACAGGTGAAAAAGAAAACGTCGTATCCGCCCATGGCGTGCAGGATGCCGGCCCGTGGCCGGTCAATTCCTTGTTATCGTTGATGCCATCCTGGCCGGCTAGCCCCTCTCGGCGGTCAAGACCTCAGCCAGGGCGGCGCAGCTGTCGAAATAGCGATGGGGCGGATGATCCGCGAATTCGCCGGGGCCCGGCGGTTCCGCGCGCAGGAGAACGGGGACACATCCGCTGTTGACGGCGCAGGCGAGATCGATATCGGTATCGCCCACGAACCAGATGTCAGGGCCCGGGGCGATGGCGCAGTCCCCGAGGGCCAAATTGACGGGCGCGGGCGCCGGCTTGTCCCGCTCGGCATCATTGGCCCCGACGAGGCGCCTGAACAACCGTGTCCAGTTGAGGGCATCGGCTTCCTGACGCAGTATATCGCCGCGCTTGTTGCTAACGACCGCCAGATAGAAGCCGGCGGCATCGAGGCGCTCCAGCATGTCCGTGGCGCCGGGGCGTTCCTGGAGCTTCGTCAGGTGGTCGGAGTCGTAGCTCTGAAAGAAAATGCCCATGGCCTCCTCGGCGCGCGAGCCGAAGAGCGCCGGAAAGCTGTCCCGCGCCGAAGCGCGCACCCGGGCGCGGGTCTCCTCCAAGGTCCAGGGCTCCCGGTCCATGGCCCGGAACGTCACCGCCAGGGCATGGTGAATGGCCGGCCAGGTGTCGGCCAAGGTGTTGTCCCAGTCGAACAGCAGCGCGACCGGCCGCGCCGCGCCGCCCGGCAGGCCTTCCCTCCCCTCGGTTCGATACCCGGATCCGCCGGAGCCCTGATCGCCCGCCATCAAAAGAACTCGAGCTTGACCGCGAACAGCTTCTCGACCTTCTTCACCGCCTCGCTGGCGGCAAAGAGGATGACCAGGTCGCCGGCTTTCACGACGGTGTCGCCGCGCGGAATGATGATCTCGTCGTTGCGCACCAGCGCGCCCAGAACGACGCCGTCGGGCAGCTTCGCGTCGCGCAAGGGAACGCCGACAAGGCTAGAAGTCTCCAGGGCCTCCGCCTCGATCAGCTCACCGAAGCCCTCGGAGAGCGTATGCACGGAGCGGATCCGGCCACGACGCACATGTTCGAGAATTCTCGATACCGTGATCGCCCGCGGGTTGACCACGGTCTCGATCCCCAGGGTGCCGATCAGCGGCTCGTAGGTGCTCTTGTTGATCAGCGTGACCGCGCGCCGGCAGCCGTAACGCTTGGCCAGCATCGACGCCAGAATGTTGACCTCGTCGTCGTTCGACACCGCGACGACCGTTTCCGCTGTACGGGCATTGACCTCTTCGAGAATCTCCGTGTCGAGCGCATTGCCGTTGATGACCACCGTCCGTTCGAGCGCCTGGGCGACGAACTCGGCCCGCTTCTTGTCGAGTTCGATGAGCTTCAAGGAGACATGTGGATACTCCTTCTCAACGATCTCGGCGAGATAGAGCCCGATATTGCCGCCGCCCACGATGATGACCCGCCGCGCCTCGGTCTCCTCATGGCCGAATGCCGGCATGGCGCGCGGTATGTGCTCGGTCTCCGCGACGAAGTAGA
>JAUVQB010000419.1 GCA_030598385.1 Alphaproteobacteria bacterium
CCAATCAGTCTTCCGAAGAGGCGGCCTTTTCCCTCCATTACGTCTCCGAGCGGGGCAACCAGATCGGCCTCTTCGCGAGCGCCGCCGGGACGCTGCTGCTGTGGCTCGGCATCGCCGGGCTTGCCAGTAGCCGCATCCGCCTGCCGCGCCCCGCGATCATTGCCTCAGTCGTTCTCGGCGGCGCCGTGCTGGTTGGCACCATCGGCTTCCTCGGAACGAGCCCCGTGATCGCCTCCGCCCTGTCGCTGGTCCTCGCGGTCGTGCTGGCCCTTTGGGCGGCCATCCATCGCTGGCGCGATTGGCGCCGGAGCCGTCTCGCCACCTGAGGCGGTTCCACCCGAGTCGATTTATCAGGGGCGGATTTTGCTCTAGGTTAAGTCCGAGGCTTCTCGGAGAACCGACCATGAGCCAATCCGCCCCCCAGACCAACACGCGGGCGAACTACGCCCTCGCGGACGAACTGCAGGCTGCCGAAGCACGCTACGCCGAAGCCAATCCGAACGGCCTGGCGCAATGGCAGCGCGCCTGCGCGGCCATGCCCGGCGGCAATACCCGCACGGTTTTGTTCTATTCACCCTTCCCCTTGACCATGGCGCGCGGTGAAGGGGCCTACCTCTGGGACCTCGACGGGCATCGCTATGCCGATTTTCTCAATGATTTCTCGGCCGGCCTCTACGGCCATTCCCACCCGGTCATCCGCCAGGCGATGGCCGAGGCGCTGGAGGCGGGCCTGACGCTCGGCGGCCACAACCGTTATGAGGAGAAGCTCGCGGCCCTCATCTGCGCGCGCTTCCCGTCGATCGAGCTGGTGCGCTTCACAAACTCGGGGACCGAGGCGAGCCTCATGGCCGTGCTCACCGCCCGGGCGGTGACCGGCCGCCGGCGCATCCTGGTCTTCGAGGGCGGCTATCACGGCGGGGTGTTCTATTTCGCGCCGGGCGGCTCGCCGCTCAACCTGCCAGTGGATTGGCTGGTCGGACGCTACAACGACATCGGCCACGCCGAGGCGCTGATCGTGCGACACGCCGGCGAGCTGGCGGCGATCCTGGTCGAACCCATGCAGGGCGGCGGCGGGTCGATCCCCGGCGATCCGGCGTTTCTGGGCGCCCTTCGCGAGGCCGCCACCCGGGCCGGCTGCCTGCTGATCTTCGACGAAGTGATGACCTCCAGGCTCGGGCCGGGCGGATTGCAGGGCGAGCTGGGCGTCACGCCCGACATGACCGTGCTCGGCAAGTATCTCGGCGGCGGCGCCAGCTTCGGCGCTTTCGGCGGGCGAGCGGAGATCATGGAGCGCTTCGACCCGCGCAGCCCGGAGGCTTTTCCCCACGCCGGCACCTTCAACAACAACGTGCTCTCCATGGCCGCCGGCACGGCTGGTTTGGAGATGGTCTTCACCCCGGAGGCGGCGAACGAGCTGAGCGCCAGGGGAGAGGCCCTCAGGGCTCGGCTCAACGAGATCGCCCGGGCCAGCGGCGCCCCGATGCAGGTAACGGGCCTGGGATCGCTCATGACCATCCACTTCGGCCGCTTTGCCAGCGGCGAGATCCGCTCGGTCGATGACCTGGCGGACGCAAACCAGGACGCCAAGGCGCTGTTTCATCTGGAAATGCTGGCCCGCGGCCAATATCTGGCCCGCCGCGGCCTGATGAGCCTCTCCCTGGCGCTGAGCGAGGACGATCTCGACACCTTCGCCGACGCGGCCGCGGACGTCCTCGCGGTGCATGGCCCGCTGATGGGCTGACGGGGCCGGGCGCGGCCGTGATTTCCCTTCGCGGCGCCTGCCAGCGTTCCGAATATACAGCCATAACTAGAAAGTACTTCCAATACACATCCCATCGCGCGCCAGCCGCCCGCTGCGCCGGTAGGAAATCGACGCCTTGACTTTGTCATTACTCCATTTAGTCTCCCGAAAATCAACACGTTGACCTGTAACTATGGAAGTTTACCCGGGGGGAGATAATTCCATGAAAATTCTGTCTAGGCTCGGACTCGGTGTCGCGATGCTTATGCTTTTGGCGTCGTGTCAGAACATTGAAGGGGCTTTCTCGGCGGAAGGAAACATCGAGCAGGCCAAGATGGCTGGTCCGC
>JAUVQB010000223.1 GCA_030598385.1 Alphaproteobacteria bacterium
CCGAACAGCGGGCCGGCCACCAGGTCGGTCACCACGTCGATGTCGGCCTCATCGGTAGCCGCCGCGACCGCCGCTTTCAAATCGCCCTCGCCGCGATGAATCACCGCCTCGGCACCAATGGCCTTCACCGCTTCCGCCTTGCTCCGGCTGGCGACGGCATAGGGGATCGCGCCGCGCGCCCGGCTGAGCTGGATCAGCCCGGAGCCGACGCCGCCCGAGGCCCCGGTGATCAGCACCCGCTCGCCGGCCGCGACCCGGGTGCGGTCGAGCATGTGCTCGCCGGTCAGGTAAGCGCAGCAGAAGGTAGCGAGCTCGGCGTCGCTCATGGCGGTCTGGACGGCGTGGGCGTTCTCGGCCGGCACCGCGCAATACTCGGCGTAGCCGCCGTCGCGGCCGTGGCCGATGTAGTCGACGTCGGCCAGGCTGTCGTCGTCGCGGTTGTAGAGGCTGAAGTCCACCATGACCCGCTCGCCGATGCGCCCCTCGCTCACGTCCGCCCCGACGGCGGCGATGCGCCCCACCGTGTCCGCCCCCTGGATGCGCGGGAAGACGAGCGTGTTCTCGCCGGCACGCCGCCAGGACGCCGTTGCCTCGGCGTCCTCGTCGGTGCCGTAGGCACCCTCGCGCACCCAGACGTCGGTGTTGTTCATGCCGCAGGCGCTGACCTCGATCAGCACCTCACCGGCGGCGGGCTGCGGAACCGGTACGTCCTCGCGATAGACCAGCTTGTCGAGGCCACCGTGGCCGGTCAGCAGCACGGCCTTCATGGTCTCGGGAATCATGGCGCGGCCCTTTCTTGTTGCGGCTAATGCAGCAGGCGGCCGTAGCCGCTCACCGGCAGGTCGCAGCCGGCGGTCCGCATGGCTTGCCAGAACATGGCCTGGTTGCTGGTTACCACCGGCTTGCCGAGAGCCTGCTCGATCTTCTCGGCCGCCTCCGCCGCGCGCACCGCGGTGCAGGAGATGAAGAGTCCCTCGGCCGCGGGGTCGCAAACTTCTCGCGCGAGCGCCGCGATCGAGTCCGGCGCCAAGCGCGCCATGTCCCGGTCGTCCTCGATCCCGAGGCAGGTGAGGGTCACGGTCTCGAGGCCGCGCGCCGCGAAGTAGCCGACGAAGGGCTCGCTCACGGAGCGGATATAGGGTGTCAGCAGGCTGATCCGGCGCACGCCCAGATGTTCGAAAGCGGCGGCCGCCGCCGACGGCGGGGTGACGCAGGGCACGCCCGGCTTGGCCCGCCGGATCGCCGCCGTCACCGCCTCGTCGCCGATCGCCACCGACGCCGAGGTGCAGCTATAGGCGACCACGTCCAGGGGCTCGTCGGGCAGGATCAAGGCCGCGGCTTCGCTCAAGCGCGGCGCCATGCGGCGCAGGTTCTCGACCGTCGTCGGGTTGTGGTTCATCACGCGGCTGACGTAGACCGCGACCTCGGCGCCCGGGCTCATGCGGGCGAAGTCGCGCTCCGTTGTGTGGTCGGTCGCGAGCGCGATCAGGCCGATGCGCCAACGCGCCGGCCGCGCGTCGTAGACGAGCCGCCCGTCCGAGGGCTGCAACTCCGTGACCTGGGTCATGGCCCGGAGCTTACAGCCTCGCAAGAACACCGCAAAGACTTCGTGCCCGACCGTGCAAGGGCCGAAGGTGATGCAGGCGATGTCATTCGTTGCTAGGGTCGATCGAGCTAGCGCGAAGCCAATGGAAAGAGAGTATTGCGATGAGAACGGATCACGGGCACTTCCACTGGAATGAACTGCTGACGTCCGATCGAGAGGCGGCGAAGGACTTCTATAGCGAGACCCTTGGCTGGACCTACGAGGCCTTTGCCATGTCGGACGGCGGCGACTACGCCGTCTGCATGATGGACGGCCAGCCGGTCGGCGGCATGGTGGAAATGAAGGAAGAAACGAAGATCTCGGGCGTTTCGGACTGCTGGTTTCCCTATATCGCCGTCGACGACATCGACGCGCGGCTCGAAAGGGTGGCGGAGGCCGAAGGGTCCGTCGAACGTCCGGCCTTCGACATTCCGGGCGTCGGCCGCGTCGCCATCGTGCGCGACAGGGTGGGGTGCGCCATCGGCTGGATCACGCCGGCTGTCGAAGATTCACCGGAAGACTAGTCGAGCGTGGCGACTCATCACGCGTTACGCGGCGATGTCCGCTATTCGTCGAGCTGCAACCGCTCAACCCCTGAGACCGGTGATCCAGTGAATGGCCGCTCATGGCCAAGCCCGGGCATGACGGGGCGGGATCGAGCGCGCCCTCGCTTACCCCGGGAGGAGACATTGGACGGGGCGGCGATCGTCATGCCCGCCAAAGACTCACGGGCGTGCATCCCTATCGGCCGGTCAACCGTAGTGTCCGGCGTGGGCTGCGCTTGCGCAGGACCCTTGAGAGAAAGCGCAACCGGCCGCCCGATGGGAATGCCCCGCGAGCGGCCGGTCGAGAGAAATTGGCTCTAGTTCACGGCCTGCTTAAGTGTCTTGCCGGCCTTGAACTTCGGCTGCTTGGACGCCGGGATCTGAATGGGCTCGCCCGTACGGGGGTTGCGCCCCTGGGAAGCTTTACGCTGCGCCACGCTGAAGGTGCCGAAACCCGGCAGGCGGACTTCGCCGCCTCCCTTGAGCTCGCCGGCGATGGAGGCAAGCACACTGTCGACGGCATTGGCACCGTCGGTCTTGGACAGGCCGGCACTTGCGGCAACGGCGGATACGAGGTCGTTCTTGTTCATGGGTCACATCCTTGAAAATGCTTGGTATGGGATCGAAGGCAATCATGGGATATCCCGCTATCGGGACGCCAAAAACCTAGATCGCGCGATCCGGCGGCGTCAAATCGCAGCTCGGGTGCAGAGCTGGGCTCATTTGGCCTAAATGCCCGCAATCTCTCTTGAATTTCTTCCGAACAAGCTTGCCAGCGGCCCTGTTCCTGGTTGGCATCCAGCGCGCTCTTTCTGCGCACCAGGAACCGACTCCACCGAGTCAGGGTCGCTCCACTCTATTCCCCAATTCCGGGCATGAATGGAGGAACCACCATTCCGGTCGCAAAATGGTGCACCTTTTCATGCGGTCGAAGACTGGTCGACCTACGCGACTTCCTCCGCCAGCGTCGCCAGGCAGTCGTCGCTCAGGGGCTCGATGGGCGCAAAATCCCGGTGGGCGATCCATTCCTTGCGCTTGAAGCAGCGGATGTGATTGGAGACGGCGCAGAGGCTCAGATAGACGATTACCCGGTCCCAGGGGCCGATGTTGGGCGGGCTCGCATGCACCAGGTTGGCGTGAAACAGCAGCACCGAGCCGGGCGCCCCGACCGGCGCCACCAGGCCGCCTTGGTCGGCCAGCTCGCGCACCGACTCGCGGTCGAGGGTCCTGAGCGGATAGGACGTGGTCTCGAGGTCGTGACCCGCCTCGATGACGCCGCGCTTGTGGCTGCCCGGGATGAATAACAGCGGGCCGTTGGCCGCGGTTACCTCGTCGATGAAGAGTGCGATGTTCATGGCGCGCGGCTCCGGCATCAGGTCGTCGCGCGCCCAGGTGCCGTAGTCCTGGTGCCACTGCCAGACGGCGCCGTCGAAGGCCGCCTTCGCGTTCACCTTGAACTGGTGCATGTAGACCTCTTCGCCGAGGATCTGCATCACCGGCCCAATGAGACGCGGGTGCGCGCCGAGGCGGCGAAACGGCTCCGAATAGAGGTGGGCGGCAAAG
>JAUVQB010000347.1 GCA_030598385.1 Alphaproteobacteria bacterium
GGATCGGTCATGACTTCGACCAGGGCCGGCCCCTTGGTCGAGAGGGCTGCCTTGAAGGCATCGGCCAACTCTTCCGCACGCTCGACCCGGATGCCTTCGCCACCGCAGATCCGGGCGTAGTCGGCGAATGAGGGGTTGTGCAGCGAGGTCTGCCAGACCTTCCATTCGCCGTCGCGCTGCTCCTTGGAGATCTTGCCCAGCTCGCCGTTGTGGAGCAGGACGTGGGTGATGTCCATGCCGTACTTCACGGCGGTGGTGAACTCGGCCAAGTATTGGCCGAAGCCGCCGTCGCCGCTGATCGAAACCACTTTGCGGCCGGTGTCGGCGGCCCAGGCGCCCATGGCGGCCGGAAAGCCGAAACCAATGGAGCCGAGGTAGCCGGACATCAGGACGCTCTGCGCCTTGCATTCGAAGTAGCGGCCGAAGGAATAGGTGTTGTTGCCGACATCGACGCTGACGATGGCATCGTCGGGCACGCATTGCGAAAGGTGCTGGAAGAGGATCGCCGAGTTGAGGCCCCGGCCGTCGTCCTTGGCGGCGCGGGCCTCCTTCTCGGCCCGCCAGGCGCGCCAGCGCTCGGCCAGTTCGGGGCGTTGGTCTTCGCAGGCCGTCGCGGCGGGAAGGCCGTCGCGCAACAGCGCGGCCGTGACGCCGATGTCGCCCCAGACGGCCTCGTCGACGCCGTGGAACTTGCCCAGCGCCATGCGGTCGAAGTCGACCTGGATGGTCGGCTTGCGGGCGTCGATTCCCGTGTGGTGCGAGAAGGAGGCGCCGAAGACGATCAAGAGGTCGGATTCGTTCATGAACCAACTGGCGACCGGCGTGCCGCTGCGCCCGAGGACGCCGCCGCCCAGTGGATGGTCGTCACCGATCAGGCCCTTGGCCTTGAAGGTGGTGATGACCGGACAGTTCAACACCTCGGCCAACGCGGTCACCTCGGCCGCGCCCTCGCGCGCGCCATAGCCGACGATGATCAGCGGCCGCTTGGCCCGGGCGATTCGGGAAAGGGCGGAGCCCAGCGACGCCTTCGGCGGCGTGATCGCGGTCGGCGCGAGGCGGCCCTCGGGCCGGCCCGGCCCGGCCTTGCCGGCGTCGAGCACCTGCACCTCGTCGGGCAGGATCAGATGCGCGACGTCGCGCTCGACCAGCGCGTTCTTCATCGCCAGCGCGGCGAGCTCGGCATGGTCGCTATTCGGCAGCACGGTCTGGCTGTAGCGGGCCACCGCCTCGAAGGCCGAGGCGAGATCGATGTCCTGAAAGGCGCCCGGGCCCATGACCTGGGTCTGGACCTGTCCGGTGAGCGCGATGACCGGCGCCCGGTCGACCTTGGCGTCCCAGAGACCGGTCAGGAGATTGGTCGCCCCGGGACCGGCGATCGAGAGGCAGGCAGCCGGCCGGCCGGTCGCCTTGGCATAGCCGGAGCAAGCGAAGGCCGCGGCGCCCTCGTGGCGGACGCCGAAAAAGCGCAGCTTGCCGCGGCCCTCCTGGATGCGCAGGGCCTCCGCCATGCCCAGGTTGGAATGGCCGACCATGCCGAATACGGTGTCGATCCCCCATTCGACCAGAGTCTCGGCGATGACGTGGCTGACGGTCCAGTTCGAGCGCTTCGGCTTCGGGAGCGCGATCTCGACCTGGCCGTTTTGCTCGCGGACCTTCAGGGTCTCCACCGCGTGCTCGTTACCCCGGCCCTTGCCGGACTTGAGGTCGAAATCATAGCCGTGCCAGGGACAGCGCAGCGCGCCCTCGCAGAGGTTGCCTTCGCCCAGGGGGCCACCCTGGTGCGGGCAGCGGCCATCGAGGGCGAAGATCTCGCCGCCTTGGCGGACCAGGGCCGCCTGGCGCTCGCCCACTGTGAGGGCATGGACCTCACCTTCGGCAAAGCCCTTGGCCTTGCCGACCGCAATCCAGGTCTCCTCCCCAGTTTCGCTCGCCTTGGCCGCCTTGGAAATGGTCAGCGCCTCGTCGTCATGAAAGCCAGCATACCAGTGGCTGCCGTCGCAGAAGGGCTTGTTGCGCGAGGCGCCGCAGCGGCAGAGCACGTAGTGCTCGCGGCTGGCACCCGCACCTAAGTCGCAGTCCTTCAGCTCGACTCCGCCGCGGACGTAGTAGGGGCCGTCGCGCGACACCTGGATTTGAGCCGAGTCGTGGAAGTCGGTGCGCAGCTGTCCTTCCTCCAGATAGCTGAGCGCACCGGAAGGGCACTTGCGGATAATTTCGACGATTGTCTCCTTGTTAGCACCGTCGGAATCAATCCAAGGCTCGATCGCCGAGCGCCAGACCGCGGGCAGGCCGGAGCTGCAGTAGCCGGCATGGGAGCAGACACCGCGGTTGTCGAGAATGGTGATTTCGCTCCCCTCGTAGGTGTCCAGCTGGTCGGCCATGCGGTCGTCGGCCTTCTCGTCAGTGAAGCCGATCTGGCTGTGAGTGCCGTCGCAGAAGGGCTTGTTCTTCGAGGCGCCGCAGCGGCAAAGGTAGATCGTCTTCTTGGTCGCGATCTCTTCGCCGCGCGAATTCATGAAGTTGCTGAGACCGGTGACCTTGAGCGGTCCGTCCCGTTCAAGCTCGATCGTCGGCTTGTTGTCTTTCGTGTCGCTCGTCATCTCAGCCTCCGTTTCTTTTAGGTTATTTTTGAACGTCACCGA
>JAUVQB010000047.1 GCA_030598385.1 Alphaproteobacteria bacterium
GAGGATTGAGCAGCCCTCTGGCACCCACAGCCAGCTTCGTCCCAGAACGCCGTCGGTCGATCCTGCGCGTGCCGCTATAGACCTGGCCCGCCATGACGGGGGCCTGGGCCCGAGTGCGGCTCTCGGCCAGGCCGCGTTCCACCAGGAGTTGGTCGGCGCGGGCTTTGGACGTCTTGGCCATGGGCCGAAGCGTAACCCAGGCGGCCGCCAAATGCAGGCGGGCCGTGATAGTCCGCCGGACAATGAAGCGCTCGTACACACGGCCGCTTGACGGCGGTCGTGAACCGGAGGCGGACTCAAATCGGACCGAGGCGACGAAGGGATAGCTTGACGGGATAGGCGGCAGAGTGGTCTCTGATGCAAGAGAATGGTGGATAAATCCAAGTCGCCAAGCCCGATCTTTACGGCGCATCCACTTAAGACCCGTGCCCCGATTTGATTCCGAAAATCCCTTCTCGGGCCTCACCATGCGCGATTGTGACTTCATCGAAATCGTTCATAGGAACCCGGTGAACGCAAAGATCTTGGCCGGCATGTCCGCGCTCGGCCTTGCGGACGCCTGGCTGGTGTCGGGCTGTCTGTTTCAGACGGTCTGGAACCATCTGACCGGGCGGCCGATCTGCTATGGAATAAAGGACTACGACCTCTTCTACTTCGATGGGGCAGACCTCTCCTGGGACGCCGAGGACCGGGTGATCCGCCGAGTCTCCTCGGGATTCGCAGGCCTCGACGCCGTCATTGAGGTGAGAAACCAGGCCCGCGTCCATCTCTGGTACGAGGACAAGTTCGGCACGCCCTATCCACCACTATCGTCGGCCCGCGACGGGATCGATCGCTTTCTGGAACGAACCAGCAAGGTTGGGATACGACCCCTGGCCGAGGGTGGATTTCAGGTTTATGCGCCCGAGGGGCTTGATCACATCTCGACCATGACAGTCGCGCCGGACTGCAATAGGCCGCATTTCTCCGAAGCCCGCTATCGAGAGAAAGTGGCGCGATGGCAGAGGTACTGGCCGGAGCTCAGGGTCGTCGATGAACCACAGAGGCAGCAGAGTTAGCCCGGGGCCATGTTCGACAGTCGCTCAAACCAGCGGTTCAGGCAGTATTCGTCAGGTGCGCCTCCTCAGGCGCGCACTTCGCTTTCGAGCTCCTCGCGGCCGAGGGCGGCGAGCGCCGCGCCGACGATACCGGGCGCATCCAGCTTCGCCATCGCCACCTGATCCGCCGGTTTGCCGTGATCGATGAAGACGTCCGGCAGCGTGAGGGGGCGGAACTTGAGGCCGCGGTCGAACAGGCCGCGCTGGGCCAGTAGTTGCATGACCTGGGTGGCGAAGCCGCCGATGGCGCCCTCCTCCACCGTCAAGAGCACTTCGTGCTCCTTGGCCAGGCGGCACACCAGATCCTCGTCCAAAGGCTTGGCGAAGCGGGCGTCGGCCACGGTGGTCGATAGGCCCCGCGCCGCCAGCTCTTCGGCCGCCTTGAGGCCGTCGTGCAGGCGCGTGCCGTAGCAGAGGATCGCCACCTTGCTGCCCTCGGCAAGGATGCGCCCCTTGCCGATCTCCAGCGCCGTGCCGCGCCCGGGCAGTTCGAGGCCGAGGGATTCGCCGCGCGGATAGCGCAGCGCCGACGGCCGGTCGTCGATCGCCACCTGAGTCGCGACCATGTCCATCAGCTCGGCCTCGTCGGCCGCCGCCATCAGCACGAAGCCGGGCAGGCAGCCGAGATAGGTGATGTCGTAGCTGCCCTGATGGGTCACCCCGTCGGCGCCCACCATGCCGGCCCGGTCCATGGCGAAGCGCACCGGCAGGCTTTGGATCGCCACGTCGTGGACCACCTGATCGTAGGCCCGCTGGAGGAAGGTCGAGTAGATCGCGGCGAAGGGCTTGAAGCCCTCGCAGGCGAGGCCCGCGCAGAAGGTGACCGCATGCTGCTCGGCGATGCCGACGTCGAAGCAGCGCCCGGGGAAGCGTTCGGCGAACTTGTTGAGGCTGGTGCCCGACGGCATGGCGGCGGTGACCGCGACGATCTTGTCGTCCTGCTCGGCCTCGGCGATCAGCGCCTTGGCGAAGACGTTCTGGAAGGTCGGGGCCTTGGGCGTCGGCTTGGCCTGCTCGCCCGTGACCACGTCGAATTTGGCGACGCCGTGATACTTGTCGGCCGAGGTCTCGGCCGGCTCGTAGCCCTTGCCTTTCTGGGTCACGCAGTGGATCAGCACCGGGCCGTCGAAATCGGTGTCGCGCACGTTCTTCAGCACCGGCAGGAGGTGGTCGAGGTTGTGGCCGTCGATCGGGCCGACGTAGAAGAAGCCGAGCTCCTCGAACAGGGTGCCGCCGGTGAACATGCCGCGGGCGTATTCCTCGGCGCGCTTTGCCGCTTGCTCGAGCGGCCGCGGGAAGCGGCTCGCCACCTCCTTGGCCAAGTGGCGCATGGAGGCGTAGGGCTTGGAGGATATGAGCCGCGAAAGATAGGCGCTCATGGCGCCCACAGGCGGCGCGATCGACATATCGTTGTCGTTGAGGATGACGATCAGCCGGCTATTCATGGCGCCGGCGTTGTTCATCGCCTCATAGGCCATGCCGGCGCTCATGGCGCCGTCGCCGATCACCGCAATGACGTGGTTGCTGTCGCCGAGAAAATCCCGCCCAACGGCAAAGCCGAGGCTGGCGGAGATCGAGGTCGAGCTGTGCGCCGCGCCGAAGGGGTCGTATTCGCTCTCCTTGCGGCTGGTGAAGCCCGACAGCCCGCCGCTCTGTCGCAGGGTCTCTATGCGGTCGCGGCGGCCGGTGAGGATCTTGTGGGGATAGCACTGGTGGCTAACGTCCCAGACCAGGCGGTCGCGCGGCGTTTCGAACACGTAATGGAGCGCCGTGGTCAGCTCCACCACCCCGAGGCCAGCGCCCAGATGGCCGCCGGTCACCGAGACCACGTCGATCAGTTCCTGGCGCAGCTCGTCGGAAAACTGGCGCAGGTCCTTTTCGTCGAGCCGACGCAGATCCGCCGGCTCATGCACCTGATCCAGCAGCGGCGTCTGCCTGTTGTGCCCAATCTGACTCACATCCACCCTCCCAGCGCTGGCGAAGCGCGACCCCGGCCCGTCCGCACGCGACATTGTCGTTGCGTCAAGACCGCCGCTCAAGAACGAATCTTGCGGTCGCCCGAAGAAGAGACCCCTTTTTGCCGAAGATTTCAAGCCGCGCACATGCGTCTTTGACGATGCGCGAGGCCTCGGCGCGGGCACCCTCATTCCCCAATTGACCCACGAACGTGGCTTTTCCAAGGGCCTCGTCCTGCCCGGTAGGCTTGCCGAGGTCCTCGGCGCTGCCCTCGGCGTCGAGAAGATCGTCGACGATCTGAAACGCCAGGCCCAGATCCCCGGCAAAGCCAAGCAGGGCGTCGCGCGCCGCCGCCTCCGCTTGGCCCAGAATCGCCCCTGCCTCGCAGGCAAAGGTGAAGAGGGCACCGGTTTTCATGCTTTGCAGGCGCTTGATGCCGTCGAGATCGAGTTGCGCGCGCTCGGGCGATATATCGATCATCTGGCCGCCGACCATGCCGTCGGACCCGGCGGCGTGGGCGAGCGCCGCGACCAGCGCACAGCGCACCTTGGCGTCGGGATGGGTGTCCGGGTCGGCCAAGACGCCGAAGGCGCGGGTGAGCAGGCCGTCGCCGGCGAGAATCGCGGTCGCCTCGTCGAATGCCTTGTGGGCGCTCGCCCGGCCGTGGCGCAGGTCGCTGTTGTCCATGGCCGGCAGATCGTCATGAACCAGGCTATAGCAATGAACCATCTCGAGCGCCGCGCCGGTGCGCAAGGCGCTGGCTCGTGGCACATCGAAGAGGCGCGCGCTTTCCAAGACCAGGAACGGCCGCAAACGCTTGCCGCCGCCGAGGCTGGCGTAACGCATGGCTTCAAGGACGCGGCCCTGCGGGCCCGCGACCGGCGCCAAGAGCTGGTCGAGTTCGACCTTCACGGCCGCGGCCGCGTCCCTCAAGGCCTGAGCGAGGTCGGGCAAGGGGTTGCGCAGAGGGTCGGGCCCAGAGGCGGACCCAGGGTCGGACTGTGCGGCGCTCACTCGAGATCCAGGTCTTCGGAGCCGACACTGCCGTCAGCGCCGAGGCTGATTTTCGCGATCTTCTGCTCGGCGTCGCGCAGCTTGGCCTCGCAGTGCTGTTTCAGGAGGGCGCCGCGCTGATAGGCCTCGATCGCCTGGTCCAGCTCGCCTTGGCCCTGCTCCAAGCGCTCGACGATCTCCTTCAGCTCCTCGAGCGCCTGTTCGAAGCTCATTTTGCGGACGTCCGAGGGAATGTTGGGCTCGGCCATGTGTTTTCCTTTGCTGGGTGGATTCAGGCCGCCATGAGGGCTTCAACGTGGGCCGCCGCGCTGGACGCCAAGGCGGAGAGATCGTAGCCGCCCTCGAGCGTCGAGACGAGCCGTCCGGAGCAGCAATCCTCGGCCACGCGCTTGAGTTCCTTGGTCGCCCAGCCATAGTCCTCGTCGTGAAACCTGAGCTGAGCCAAAGGATCGGCCTGATGGGCGTCGAAGCCGGCCGAGACGAGCAGGAACTCCGGCGCGAACCGGCGCAGCGCCGGCAACACGCCCTCGCCCATGGCGGCCCGGAATTCCTCGGAGCCGGCCATGGGCGGCAGCGGGAAATTCACGATGTTGCCGGAAACGCCGCGTTCATCGGGCGACCCGGTGCCCGGATAAAGCGGCATCTGGTGGGTGGAGCCGAAAAACAGCTCGGGCTCGTCCCAGAACATGGCCTGGGTCCCGTTGCCGTGGTGCACGTCGAAATCGACCACGGCCACGCGCTGCAAGGCGTGTGCCGCGCGCGCCTGGGCGGCGCCGACGGCAACATTGTTGAACAGGCAGAAACCCATGGCGCGCTCCGGCTCGGCGTGGTGGCCGGGCGGCCGCACCGCGCAGAAGGCATTGTCGGCCTCGCCGGCCATGACGGCGTCCACCGCGGCGCAGAGGGCGCCAGCCGCTCTCAGCGCCGCCTCGCCCGAGCCCGGCGAGACGATGGTGTCCATGTCGAGGCCGCTATAGCCTTCGGGCGGGATCGATTCGAGCAGGCGGTCGACGAAGGCGCGGGGGTGCACGCGGGCGATCTGCTCCCGCTCAGCGCGCGGCGCCTCGCGGCGCTCGAGCGCCGCGAAGGCCTCTGCGTCCAAGGCCCCCAGGACCGCTTCCAGCCGCGCCGGGCGTTCGGGATGCCCGCTGCCCGGGTCGTGCTCGAGGCACGCCGGATGGCTATAAAGGATTGTGGTCATGAGACGCTCCACCCCCGGCTTCAATTCCTTCGCCTGGAAGGGATGTTTGCCATAGCGGCCTGCGTATTAAAAGGGATCGGGTCTAACAATAGCTAGCGGCGCCCTCACGCGGCTGTGATTGCTGTTGGCCGGCCGCTGCCCTTAAGTCTATGTGAGTATTGACTTAGATTCCGCTGCCAGCCAATAGTCACGGGACGGCGGCGCGAAGCGCAGGCGGTGCTATTGGCGTAATCGGAGGCGCGCGATCTTGGATTGCCGCGATATTTCGAGTCCCTGGGGCGCAGGCAGCGCCAGGGGGGCGCTTTTCCTGGCGCTGCTCCTCTTGGCGTTATTCGCTACGGAGGTAGAGGCGCAGCAGGACGGCGCCCTCGTGCGCATCGACCGTGTGACGACCCAACCGCTGTCCCAGACCGTGCCGGTGCTCGGGCGCTTGGTGCCGCGCCAGGCCGGTTCGGTGTCTTCGCGGGTGGAGGCGCCGATCGAAGCCTTTCAGGTCGAAGTCGGCGACCGGGTCCGCGCCGGCGAGGTGATCGCGCGCCTCAACCCGGATCGTCTGGCTGCCTTGCGTGACCGGGCAGCGGGCCGGCTCAGCGAATCGCGCGCCAAAAAGTCGACCGCCCAGGCCCAGCTCAAGCTGGCGCGCCAGGAGCTCGGGCGCCTGGAAGGCCTCAAGGCTTCCGCCGCCTTCAGCCAGGCCCGCTTCGACGACGCCGAGCAGAATGTCGCCATTAACCAGGCCCAGGTGGCCGAAGCCGAAGCCGCGATGGTCACGGCGGCGGCCGAACTGGAGCTGGCGGAGATCGACGTTGCCGACACGCAGATCATGGCGCCTTACGACGGGGTGGTGATTCAGCGCATGAGCGAGGCGGGCGCCTACGTCAAGGTGGGCGACTCCCTGGTCCGGCTGATCGCCGATTCGTCCCTGGAGATCGAGGCGGACGTACCCTACCAGCGCATTATCGGGCTCACGCCAGGGGCAACGGTTGAGCTGACACTGGACGACGGCAGCCCCCACGAGGCCTCGGTGCGGGCCATCGTACCGGAGGAGAATCCGCTGACGCGGACCCGCGCCGTGCGCTTCGTGCCCAGCTTCAGCCAGACCGAAAGTCCCCTGGCCGCGGACCAGAGCGTGACCGTTTGGGTTCCCGTAGGTGCGCCCAGAACGGTGCTGACGGTCCACAAGGACGCGGTCATCACGCATGGCGGCGCAGCGATGGTCTTCGTCACCAAAGGGGAAGTGGCGGAGCCGCGTGAGATCACCCTCGGCGAAGCGGTCGGCAGCCGTTACGAGGTGCTGAGCGGCCTCGAGGAGGGCGACATGGTCGTGGTGCGCGGCAACGAACGCCTGCGCCCGGGCGACAAGGTGCGCATCGACGAGGCCTCCTGATGAACCTCATCCGCACCGCCATCGACCGGCCGATCGCCGTGGTCGCGGCCGTGCTCATGGTCGTCATGTTCGGCCTGGTGGCGCTCGAAAACATTCCGATCCAGCTTGCGCCGGACGTCAACCGTCCGGTCATCACGATCAAGACCAATTGGCCGGGCGCGGCGCCGGCCGAGGTCGAACGCGAGATCACCAACCGGCAGGAAGAGGAGATGGCCGGCCTGGAAGGTCTGCGCGAGATTACCGGGCGCGCAGAACAGGGACGGAGCCGCGTCACCCTGGAGTTCGCCGTCGGCACCAATATGGACCGGGCCTTGCTGCTGGTGGCGAACCGTCTCGACCGGGTGACCGGCTATCCCGACGAGGCCGACGAACCGACACTCGATACCGCCGGCAGCGAAGACAGCCCGATCGCCTGGTTCATCGTCCGCCGTGCCGAGGGCAACGAGCGGCCGGTGCACGAGTTCGGCGACTTCGTGGAAGACGTCATTCAAGACCGCATCGAGCGAGTCCCGGGCGTGAGCCGGGTCACCGTTTACGGCGGCAGCGAACAGGAGATCCACGTCACCGTGGAACCGCAGCTGCTCGCCCGCTACGGCCTGACCGTCAGCTACGTGACCCAGGCGATGCGGTCTGCCAACGCCTCGATTTCCGCGGGCGACATAGACGAGGGCAAGCGCCGTTACGTCGTCCGCACCGAAGGAGAGCTCAACAAGCTCGAGGAAATCCGCAAGGTCGTCCTGAGATCGACCGAAGACGCGGCGACCGGCCGCCTGGCCCGGGTGACGGTGGGCGATATCGCCGAAGTGACTTTCGGCTTCAAGAAGCCGACCTCGTCGATCCGTATCTTGGGCGAACCGGCGCTCGCCTTCAATGCCGTGCGGGAGACCGGCGCCAACGTGATCCAAACCATGAGAGGGATCGCCGAGGCGGTCGATGAGCTCAACGCATCGGCGGTGCCCACGCCGGCATCCACGATCAGGGGCACGCTCACTACATCGCGAATCAGGCTGATGTTGTAGGGATTGAGAATCCCCATACCCGAGCCGATGGGCGCCCCCAGGGGCATCACGGCAATGCAGCCCAGATCCTCAAGCTTTTTGCAGAGGATCGGGTCTTCGGTGCAGTAGGGCATCACCTTGAAACCTTTTTCCACCAGGATGCGCGCACCTTCCAGCACCATTTCCGCGTCCGGATAGAGCGTGTCTTCATCGGCGATCACTTCCAGCTTGATGAAATCGGTCTCCAGCACCTCCCGGGCCAGTTCCGCGGTCACCACCGCATCCTTGACCGTGTAACACCCGGCGGTGTTGGGCAGGATTTTCAGATTGTTCTTTTGCAGCAGGTTCAACACATTCTCGTCAGCCGGGGCGTCCAGATTCACCCGGCGGATAGCCACGGTCACCATCTCCGCGCCGCCTGCCTTGAGCGCCTTGATCAGCACATCGTTGTTCGGATAACGGGCCGATC
>JAUVQB010000421.1 GCA_030598385.1 Alphaproteobacteria bacterium
AGGCCGGGGCGTAAGCGGGAGGCGGTCACTTAACGTGTTTTCGGCGCCAGCCCGCGCCTCCACCCGACCACCCACGGCAGTATCCGTGGGGTGGTCGGGTGGAGGCGCGGGCTGGCGCAGCGACGTTAATATGGGTTTTCGCTCATGAGCCTGCTCGACCGCGTCCGCGCCTGCCATGGCTGGCGGCCCGAGGCTTACCGGCCCTGGACCGTTGGCGACACCCTGGTCGGCCGCATCCCCCATGGCCTGGCCGAGCGGCTGCGCGACTTCTCCAACGTCTTCGAGGTCTCGGAGGAGGCCGTAAAACTGCGCCCCGGCCTCGACGATTTCGCCGGGCGGAGCGGGGCGGTGGACGGCGTGGTGCGGGGTCTGGCCGCGGCGGGCGAGATCGGGCGCTACCGCGGCGAGGCCTATGCGGTGACCCCGCTTTGGGGCGACGACCCCTTGCTCAAGATCGACCGGGGTGCGGTGCCGAGCTTCGGCGTGCGCGGCTACGGCGTGCATCTGAACGGCCTGGTCGAGGCTCCGGACGGCCTCAAGATGTGGGTCGGCTGGCGCGCCAGGGACAAGCCGACCGACCCCGGCAAGCTGGACCACCTCGTGGCCGGCGGCCAGCCCCACGGCATCGGCGTGTTCGACAATCTCATCAAGGAGTCCGCCGAGGAGGCCGACCTGCCGGCGGCGCTCGCACGCCAGGCGGTTGCCGTCGGCGCCGTCTCCTACCGTTGCGAGCGGCCCGAGGGCCTGCGCGACGACGTGCTGTTCTGCTACGACCTTGTTCTCCCGCCGGACTTCGAGCCGCGCAACACCGACGGCGAAGTCGACGCCTTCGAGCTCTGGCCGATGGAGAAGGTGGCGGCGCGCGTCGCGGAAACCGACGATTTCAAGTTCAACGTGGCCCTGGCCATTATCGACCTCATGGTGCGCCGCGGCCTCATCGGCCCCGACCACCCCGACTACATGGCGATCGTCGACGGCCTGCATTTGCCGGACTGAGGCCTGTCCGGGTTCGCATCCATCGGCGCGGGCCGGCCGTTGGCCCCACAGAGCGTGCACAATTGGTCCTGGCAGGGCTAAAGCACTGAGGCTATGATGATTTTCCCTGACCAAACGCCCTGATGGGGATCGGCAGACGCATTCGGCGGCCGACACCCCAGGGAGGCGACCATAGGCTCCGCAACCACTATCGGCGCGAGACTGGCGCTCATCTGCGTGCTCGTTTGGTGCGCCCTCGTTTGGGCGCTGGCCGCGCCGGCCGTCCAGGCCGAGGAGAAGCGGGTCACCATCGGCTATCAGCTAATCTACAACCCTTGGAAGGCGGCGATCGCGTCGGGCGCCTTCGAGGCGGCGACCGGCTACGACATCACCTGGCGCAAATTCGCCTCCGGCGGCAAGGTCATCGCCGCCCTCGCGTCGGGCAGCGTGCAGCTGGCGATGGCCGGCTCCAGCCCGATCGCCGCCGGCGTTAGCCGCGGCCTCAACCTCGAACTCGTCTGGATCATCGAGGACATCGCCTCGGCCGAGGCGATGGTGGTGCGCGAGGGCTCGGGCATCGCAGCGCCCCAGGACCTGCGCGGCAAGCGCCTCGGCGTGCCCTTCGCCTCGACCACCCACTTTCACACCCTCTTCGCCTTGGAGCAGTTCGGCATCGACCCCAGGGAGGTCCGGCTCCAGCACCTGCAGCCGCCAGAGATCGTCGAGGCCTGGGAGCGGGGCGAGATCGACGCGGCCTTCGTTTGGGACCCGGCCCTCGGCCAGATCAAGCGCAGCGGCAAAGTGTTGATCGATTCGGGCCAGCTTTCCAACTGGGGCAAGGCGACCTTCGACGGCCTGGTGGCCGAGCGCAGTTGGGCCGCCCGCAACCCGGACTTCATGTGTGTCTTCGTGAAGACCATCGCCGCGGCCGACGCCGCCTACCGCGACAACACCGAGGCCTGGACCGCAGACTCGCCGGAGGTCCAGGCCATCGTCGGACTGATCGGCGGCAATCCCGAGGACGTGCCGGGCGTGCTCGATCTCTACGATTTTCCGAGCCTGGAGGAACAGGCCTCGGAGCGCTGGCTCGGCGGCGG
>JAUVQB010000208.1 GCA_030598385.1 Alphaproteobacteria bacterium
CCGCCCACGGGTCCGCCAGCCAGGCGTCGAAGCCGCCGAAGCCGCCGGTGGTGAGCGCGGCCCAGGCGACCCGGCCCGGGTCGGTCTGCTCGAAACGCGTGTCCAGAGTCGCGCGGTTGATCGGGTCGAGGCGCTCGAAGGCGTTGCCCGTGCGGGTAGCGCTGCCGTCCCAGATGGTGTCGCGGCCGCGGCCGCGGTATTCGGAGCCCTCCCAGATCACCCGGATGCGGCGGCCTAGGTCCGCCTCCCCATAGGGCCGGTAGGTCTCCAGGGTGCTTAGAGCGTTGCGGATCTCGATGCGCTCGATCGGCGCCGAACCATGGGCGTCGACCACGAAGGTCGCCTCCGCGTCGCGGCAGCGCAGGATGTCGCCCATCATAGCCTCGCCAACCGCCTCGCTGTCTGAGGGCCCCAGGTTGGGATCGTCGTCGAAGCGCTGGGCCGGCTGGTCGAAGACCGCCCGGGTGTCGAGGATCATGCGGCAGCCGGTGGTGCCGTAGTGATGGCGCCGGCGCAGGGCGTCCAGGAAGCCGTCTCGGCTGAACGCGCTGGCCAGCATACAGGTCAGCCCGCCGTAGGCGCCGAACTTGGTGGCGCCGGGATGGCTGGCGCCGGGCCGGCCCTTGTGGCCGTCCGAGTTAGCGACGATGCCGACCCGGTAGCCCTGCTCGAGGGCGTCGGCGATCAGCCACTCGAAGGTGCCCCAGGCCGAGTGGACCTCGACCGAGCGCTCCAGGCGAACGTCGTGGGCCATCTTAATGTCCGCGTAGCGCCCGCCGATGTGGGCGAAGACCACGCAATCCTCGTCCTCGAGGGCCTCGAACAGGGCCTCGGCAGAGTTGGCGTCGCTCCCCAGGTCCGAGAGGTCGTCGACCAGGGCGTGGGACGAGCGATGGATCGGCCGGCCCTCGCGCCGGTAAAGCACGTTGCGGTCGCCGCCCAGGCCGGTGTTGCCCGACCACTCGTAGCCGGGAAAGGCGACGAAGCGGCCGTCCTCGGTGAACTCGGCGGCCAGCTCGTTGAGCTCGGCCCAGAATTCCTTGGTGATCTGGAAGTCGTTGCCCTGATGGCCGACCGCATCGAGGAAAGCCTTGTCGCGCGCGAATAGATGAAAGTCTCGCGCGGAGTTGGTCCCGATGGTCTCCTCCGACTGGCCGTGCAGGTCGCCCCAATAGGCCAGCAGCTCGGGGTCCTCGACGATGCGCAGCGGGTTGGAGGCGGCAACCGCCGCGCCGCTTTGGTCGAGCAGCTCGACGACCAGGTCGCCGGCCGCGGCGACCGAAAGGCCCTCGAGCACCAGCGACCAGGCGCCGGGTGCGAGGCGGGCGCTCTCGGGCAGGCCGGCGACCGGCAGGTTGGCCCGCAATCCGAAGCTGCGGTCGCCCTTGTCGCTCGGGTTACCCCACCTGTCCTCGCCCTTGATGGCGAGCCGGAAGGGCTGGTTGCGCCGGCGCAAGCTCGGCAGGATCGCCTTCCAGAGCGCCGGCGGGCCGGGCACGATGCGGATCTCCGGCTGCTCGGGCAGTTCCACGTAATTGTAAGTGGCGATGGCGTCGACCAGGACGCGGAACTCGAAGCTCTCCTCGCAGAAGGTCTGCACCCGGATGCCCGGGCAGCCGCCGCGCGGGTCGCCGAAGCGCACGACGATGCGGTCGCCCTCGCGCAGGAAGCCGCGTACCACCTTGATATAGAGCGTCTTGTCCCACGGCCGGATATTTCGCTTCATGTCGTACTCGGCGTGCAGCACCGCGCCGTTGCTGGCCTCGACGCTGACATAGTTGGGCGCCGCCGGGTCGTCGAACTGGGGCCGGCCCATGTCGCTGGCGAAGCGGTGGACGATCTTGATCGAGCCGGTATCGTCGATGCCGAAGAAGCCCGCCCGATAGGTCAGGGTGAAGGACTGGGTGGAGCCGGCCTCCACCGGCCCCGAAGGCTCGACCACCGCCGAGCCCATGCGTTCTGGCAGATATCTCGAGTGCGGCATGGCACACCGTGACGGCAGCTTTCGGCGCCGCCTCCCTGACTCAAGACCCTCTCGATCCTACCTCAGCGGCGCGGCCGGAAGGCCCTGCGATCAGTGGGTCAGCAGGACCGGCAGGTCCGCGCGGTCGATGATATGCTGGGTCACCCCGCCCATGACCAGCTCGCGGCGCCGGCTTTGCCCGTAGGCGCCCATCAACAGCAGGTCGCCGCCGCACCCGTGCGCGATCTTCATCAGCGCCCCGCCGACGGCGGTCGCCTTGGTCTTTTCGGTTTCGACGCCCGCGGCGATGCCGTGGCTCGCGAGATAATCCTCGAGGGCCTCGGGCCCGAGCGGCTTCTGCGCCCCGTCTGAGAGCGCGACGATGGTCACGCGCTCGGCCGCGGCGAGCAGCGGCAGGCCGATGGTCACGGCCCGCGCCGCCTCCGCGCTTCCGTTCCAGGCGACGGCGATGTGGCTACCGCATGTCTCGACCGGCTTTCCCGCCCGTGGCGGACAGAGGAGCACCGGCTTGCCGGTTTCCAGCAGCGCCGCTTCCAAGGTGTTCAGGCCGAGGTTCCGCTCCCGGTCCGGCTGCGCCACGGCGATCAGATCGGCAAGCCGGCCATGAACGGCAATGACCGCCGCCTGTTTGCCGGATTCTTCCCGCCAGGACAGGCTGAGCCGGTCCTCGGCCCCCTCCTCCAATCCGGGCGGCCCATCGACCGGGGTGAGACCGTTCCTCTCGCAGTAGGCATCGAACAGATCCCGGACCTTGCGTTCTTCCTGGTCCGCCACGGTCCCGGCGGATGCGAGGATATTCTTCCGCAGCATGGCCGGCACGGAGACGCCGAACGGCAGCATGTCTTCCGGGCGGGGCCGGCAATGCAGGACGTCGACATGAGCCTTGAACCGGCGGGCGAGCGAGACGGCGTGATCCAGCACGCCCTCGCCCTTGCCGTCGCCGCGCACCGGAACGAGTATTCGACGGATCGTCATGCTTGCCTCCTGGCCTGCGCGGGCGGTTTGGCCGGCGGTGGGTCTCGCTTGGGCTAGAACAGGCCTTCGATCTGGCCTGCCTCGTTGAGGTGGATAGTGTTGGCGGCGGGGGTTCTTGGCAAGCCGGGCATGGTCATGATCTCGCCGCAGACCACCACCAGGAAGCCCGCCCCGGCCGAGAGCCGCACCTCGCGCACCGGCACCACGTGGCCCGAGGGCGCGCCCTTCAGGCTCGGGTCGGTCGAGAAGCTGTACTGGGTCTTGGCCATGCAGACCGGCAGCGCCCCGTAGCCGGCCGCCTCGTAGTCGGCGATCTGCTGGCGCACCTTCTTGTCGGCGATGATGTCGTCGGCGCCGTAAATCCGCGTCGCGATGGTCTTCGCTTTGTCCCACAGCCCCATCTCGTCGTCGTAGAGCGGCGCGTACTGGTCGACCCCGCTCGCCACCAGCTCCGCCACGTGGTGCGCCAGCGCCTCCGTCCCCGCGCCGCCGTCCGCCCAGTGGCTGCACAGCACCGCCTGCGCGCCCAAGTCCGACGCCGCGCTCTTGACCGCCTCCAGCTCGGCGCCCGTGTCGCCCGCGAACCGGTTCACCGCCACCACCGCAGGCACACCGAAAGACTTCACGTTGCGGATGTGGCGCGCCAGGTTGGCCGCCCCCTTGGCGACCGCCGCCACGTTCTCTTCGCCCAAGTCCGCCTTCGCCACCCCGCCGTGCATCTTCAAGGCCCGGACCGTCGCCACGATCACCGCCGCGTTCGGACGAAGCCCCGCCTTGCGGCACTTGATGTCGAAAAACTTCTCCGCCCCAAGGTCCGCCCCGAAACCCGCCTCCGTCACCACGTAGTCCGCCAGCTTCAGCGCCGCCTTGGTCGCGATCACCGAGTTGC
>JAUVQB010000240.1 GCA_030598385.1 Alphaproteobacteria bacterium
CTCGATCCGCAAGACAGTTTCTGCCACTGGGCCCTCGGTTTTGTTTACATCCGGCGCGGCGAATTGGACTTGGCGCGCGACGCCCTCGAACGGGCCTTGAGCCTCAATCCCCACGATGCCTTGGTCTGGACCGATTACGCCTGGTACCACATCTGTGTCGGCGACCCCGAGAAGGCCCTGCAGCTCCTTGACGAGCGGGAGGCGGTGGATCCGATACCGCCCAACTGGCACTGGGAGCTTCGCGGCGAAGCGCTCTATTGTCTCGGCCGCTACGCCGAGGCCGTCGCCAGCTACGAACGGCTTCCGATCATTCACTATTGGATCCATCGCAACCTCGCCGCCTGCCACGGGCAATTGGGCAACATCGAAAAGGCGCAATCCCATTGGGCTCTGGTGCTGGAGGTCGTCCCCAACGCGAAGCCGACCAGAGAGTTCGCTTGCATGTATTCCATCGATCCAGCCATCAACGAGCATTGGTACGAAGGCTTGCAGAAGGCCGGCCTCACGGTCTGACCAGCGGCCAATGGCTTAAAAACACCAACAAAGAGGCATCCGCCATGGAATTCCTAAACCCCGATACCGTCGCCCCGCCGGCCTCGGGCTATAGCCACGGCGTCGTCGTTCCCGCCGCCGCCCGGCGCCTGATCGTCGCCGGTCAGATCGGGCTCGAGCCCGACGGCAGCCTCGCCGAGGGCTTCGAAGCCCAGATGGAGCGCTGCTGGCTGAACCTCTTCGCGGTCCTGGAAGCGGCCGGCATGACCAAGCGGGACCTGGTGAAGTACACGGTCTTCGTCACCCGGCCCGACGTCACGGCCATCTACCGCGAGATGCGCGATCGCCTGCTCGAAGGCCACGCCCCGCCCGCCACCTACGTCGTGGTGGCCGGCCTCGCCAGTCCCGGCCTGCTGGTCGAGATCGAAGGCGAGGCCGTGGCGCGATAAACGCGCCCTGCGAACAGGCGAATACTGGCCGAGCCTAGCTGCGGGAGTTCCAGAGCGCTAGTTGCCTTGAAACTCAGAGCCGCTCACGGCCCGAATTCGGGCGTTGCACGGGGCGGCGCGGGCGGCTAGACAGGCGCGCTTGCGAAATCGGGCCGCAGAACATGACCGCCATGGCCAAACACACAAAACAGACCCTGAGGGCCGAGAGCCGCCCCAGCCAGCTCAGTGGCGGGGCGCGGAAGCGAAAACCCCAGCACAAGGCCGGTAAGGGCCGCGGAAGCCGCAACAAACGCCGGGTATCCTCGCGCTGGCGCCGCCTGGTCAAGTGGGCCCTGCTGGCCGTTCTGGCCGGGCCGGCGCTCGTCATGCTGGTCTATAGCGTCGTGCCGCCGCCGATAACGCCGCTCATGCTCATCCGCGCCCTGGAGGGCGAGGAGATCGACTACCGCTGGACCCCGCTGGAGCACATCTCGCCCCACCTGGCACACGCCGTGATCGCCGCCGAAGACAACCGCTTTTGTGAGCATTGGGGCTTCGATTTCGAGGAGTTCCTGGTCATCTTCGAAGACTGGCGCGAAGGCGAGCGGCCGCGCGGCGCCAGCACCATCACCATGCAGACCGCCAAGAACATCCTGCTGTGGCCGAACCGCCAGGTCGCGCGCAAACTCCTGGAGGCCTGGCTCACACCGCAGCTGGAGCTGCTCTGGAGCAAGCGGCGAATTCTCGAGGTTTATCTCAACGTGGCCGAGATGGGCCCCGGCATCTATGGCGCCGAGGCGGCGGCACAGCGCCATTTCGGGAAGCCCGCGGCGGCGCTGACGGTGCGCGAGGCGGCCCTGCTGGCGGCGGCGTTGCCCAGCCCCCGCCGTGCGACGCCGGCCCAACCCACGGCCTATCTGAACGAGCGGGTGCCGGTCATCCGCCAACGCATCGACCAGCTCGGCCCCATGCTCGCCTGCGCGTCCTAGGCCGGTCGCCTCCCCTTATCCAGGTCCGCAGTCCCTGGAGGAAGGCACATCGACGCCGAAAACGTGCCCGTCGCGCAGGGTCGTCATGGTTGATGGCGTCAGGGCCGAGGGCGTAGCGGCAGGAATCGGCCGCGGCTGTTCCGCGGCGACTGTTCCCCGCTTGGTTGATTTGCGGCCAACAGCCGCCAACAACACGAGAGCGCCAAGCCCGGCGAGTCCAGCGGCGACCCATTTGATCCACCTGTCCCGCAGCTTAGATTTATCGGCCGCATATCCTTGCGAAAGCGTCCAGTCCCGGTCCTTGCGAAGGGGCGGGCTTGCCTCGGCGAACTCTTCGCCCGGAGAGGGTTCGGTGGCGAGGCCCTCATGGGGACTGGCTTCGACCAGGGGCGTCAAGGGCTCAACCTGGACCGGCCCCAAGGGCACGGCATCGAGGTCCGGCGGATCGTCATTCGGCGTTGCAGCCTCGGCCGCGGCGTCGGGCGGTTCGGCGGCGAACAAGGCCCGCTGCGTGGTGCCGTCCGGCAAGCCGGTGACCGGCAGCCCCCGGTCCGCCTGAAACGCCCGGAGGGCGGCGCGCGTCCTCTGCCCCAAGAGACCATCGGCCTCGCCGACGTCATAGCCGAGATCCGCGAGGCCGTGCTGAATGCTCTCGATGTCCCACGGCGCGGTTTGTGCCGGCGCTTCAACGGACGGGCTCAGGACAAGACAAAGGATTGCCACCAAGACTGTCGCCAGGGATCTTCGGGCGTGAGGGCGGCGCGCCCAGAGCCATCCGAGGCTACGGCTGGCAAGTGGCCTCATGATCGGCACCCTAGGCGGCCTCGACGACCTGCTCGATGGCGCCGAACAAGCTGCGGCCGTCCCTGTCCAGCATCTCGATCCGCACCCGGTCGCCGACCGTCAGGAACGGCGTCCTGGCGGCGCCGGCCTCGTTCTTCTCCAGCATGCGCCGCTCCGCGATACAGCAGCTGCCGCGGCTGCGGTCCCGGTTGGAGACCGTGCCGGAGCCGACGATGGTGCCGGCGGCGAGGCGCCGCGTCTTGGCCGCGTGAGCGATCAGTTGGCGAAAATCAAAGGTCATGTCTTCACCGGCCTCGGGCGCGCCGAATAGCTCGCCGTTCACCTCGACCCGCAGCGGCAGATGGACCTTGGCGCCGGCCCAGGCCGGGCCGAGCTCGTCGGGCGTGAGCGCCACCGGCGAGAAGGCGCTCGCCGGTTTGCTCTGATAAAAACCGAAGCCCTTGGCCAGCTCGCCGGGGATGAGATGGCGCAGGCTGACGTCGTTCAACAACAGCAGTAGCTTGATGTGGCCGCCCGCGAACTCCGTGGTGACACCCATGGGAACATCGTCCGTCACCACGGCGATCTCGGCCTCGAAATCGAGCCCCCAGGCCTCGTCGACGAGCGGGATCGGATCCCGCGGCGCCAGATTGGCGTCGCAACCGGCCTGATAGGCCAGCGGATCATGCCGGAAGCTTTCCGGCAGCTCGGCGCCGCGCGCTTTACGCAGCAGCTCCATGTGGCTCAGGTAGGCGCTGCCGTCGACGAAGTGATAGGCGCGCGGCAGGGGCGCCGACAAGGCGGCCGGGTCAAGGCCGATCTCGCCCGGCAGGGACCCGC
>JAUVQB010000156.1 GCA_030598385.1 Alphaproteobacteria bacterium
CGGCGCTCTTGCAAGGCTCCGTGGCGCTCGCCCGGCCCGAGGATCTCGCCGATCACACCATGATCCACGTGATCGGCGAACCGGAGAACTGGCAGATCTGGCTCAACGCCGCCGGGGTCGCCGGCCTGTCGGTCGGCGGCGGCTTGCAGTTCGACCTGCACATGATGGCGACGCGCGCGGCCGTCGAAGGCATCGGCGTGGCCCTGGGCCTCTCGCCTTTCGTCGACGACGCGCTTGCCGACGGCCGGCTGGCGGCGCCTTTCGAGACCACGATTCCCGCCCGCGACGCCCATTTCGTGGTGACGCCGGAGGAAGCCATCGACCGCCGCGAGGTGCAGCTTTTCAAGGCCTGGCTGATCGAGGAAGCGCGCAGCCACGAGCGGCCCTTCGAGCCGCCTGAAGCCTCCGGCTAACCCAGCACCGAGAAGCTCGATTCCTCGTTGATCTCGCGCCGGCGCGAATAGAAGCCGATGTCGAGGTTGCGGTCGGTGTTTGTCATATGGATCTGGACCGGATCGGCGTCGTGGTCCCGGCCGCCCTCGCAGGCCGCGATCAACTCGGCCATGAGCAGGCCCGCGACGGGCGCGTTCTTGAACTGATTGCCGCTGGTGCCGATGGCCATGTAGAAGCCGGGCAGGTCAGACTTGTCGTAGATCGGGATCCAGTCGTCGGACACGTCGTAGAGGTCCACGACGCCCTTCATCTTGGTGGGAATGCCGAGCGATGGGATCCTCTGCCCGGTGCGGTAGACCATCTCGGTCCACTGGTCGGTGAAGTTCCGGTCGTAGTCGTCCGGGTCGACCCAGACCCGCTCTTCGCACTCCGGGTCCTCGCTGCCGATCAGCATGTGGTTGCCGATCTCGGGTCGGGTGTAGCAGGCGATGTCGCCGTCCGAGGTCACCATGCCGTCGCGCTCGATGTCGAAGCCCGGCGGCGCCGGCACGTGGGCGACCTCCTGGCGCAAGGCCTTGGTCTTGATGTTCATGGCGTCCTCGACGCCGGCCAATTGGTTGATCTTGGCGGAATGGGGCCCGGCCACGTTGACCACGACCGGCGCGTCGACCCTGCTGCCGTCGGCGAGCATCACCCCGGCCACGCGACCGCCCTCCCGTCGGATCTGCACCACCTCGCTGTTGTAGCGGAAGCTGGCGCCATTGGCCTCGGCGGCGCGCACCACGTTGTGGGCCGCGAGCTGCGGGTCGCTCACGTAGCCCGCGCAGGGGAAGAAGACGCCGCCCTCCAGCTCGCCCTCGGCCTCGCCGAACGCGGGATCGTCGCGGTGCTTGGCCGGGCCGTAGCGGCCGAGGTCGAAGTGCGGCAATTTCGCCAGGATCCGCGCCTTGTCCCAGTGCTCGTAGGGAATGGCGAGCTGGTCCATGTTGGTACAGATGGTGCGCAGGTGATCGTTGCCTTCGGTCTTCATCACCAGGGCGCCGGTGTCGTAGTAGACCGCGAGGCCGCTCTCGTCCTCGACACCGATATAGCCGGGCCAGTCCTTCCAATAGAAGTAGCCCTCGTAGGCCAGCGCCGCGCCGTCCAGGGTGGAGTAATGGGTGCGGATGATGGCGCACGACGCGCCGGTCGAGCCATAGCCGGCGGCCGGCAGCCTGTCCAGATTGAGGGTGCGCCAGCCGCGCTTGGCGAGCTCCAGCGCGGTCGCCGCGCCGATGATCCCGGCCCCTATGACGATGGCGTCGTAACTCTCGCTCATGGTCCCGTCTCCTCCCGCAAAGGTCTCAATGCCGGCCTCGGCTGTCTTTGGCCTGGCCTAGTCCGCACTCACCCCGCCCTCGGCCGTGCGCCGATCGACGAAGGCCTGCAGCTCCTCGTCGATGGCGGGGTCGAGGGGCGGCCGCTCGTAGTCCGCCAGAATCTGCTTCCAGATCCGGTTGGCCCTCTGGGTCGCATCGAGCGAACCATCTTCCGACCAAGTCTCGAAGTTCCGCCAGTCCGACAGCAGCGGCGCGTAGAAAGCGTGCTCGTAACGCTCCAGGGTATGCGGTGTCGAGAAAAAATGACCGCCGGGGCCGACGTCGCGGATCGCCTCGAGCGCGAGGCTGCCCGCGTCGATCTCGGGCGGTTTTAGGAACTCGGCCATCATCTGCAGCATTTCGGCGTCGAGGATAAACTTCTCGAAGGAGGCGCAGAGCCCGCCCTCGAGCCAGCCGAGGCCGTGCATGACGAAGTGGGTATGCCCGAGGACGCAGGCCCAGATCGACATTGCGGATTCGTAGACCGACTGCCCGTCGGGCGCGTTGGAGGCGTTCACGTTGGAAGCCCGGAAGGGCACGCGGTAGCGCCGCGCGAGCTGGGCGCCGATCAGGGTCGCCTGGGCATACTCCGGCGTGCCGAAGGCCGGCGCGCCCGACTTCATGTCCACGTTGGAGGTGAAGCCGCCGTAGACGACCGGCGTGCCCGGCATGACAAGCTGGGCGAAGGCGATGCCGGCGAGCGCCTCGGCGTTCTGCTGGACGACGGCGCCCGGCATGGTGACCGGCGCCATGGCGCCCGCGAGGGTGAAGGGCGTGATGACGAGCAGCTGCTTGCGGCGCGCCATTTCGATCATCCCCTCCAGCATGGGGATGTCGTATTGCAGCGGCGAGTTGGCATTTATGACGGTGTAGAGGCCCGGCTGCTCGGAGTATTCCTCCCAGGTGAGCCCGCTCGCGATCCGCCCCATCTCCAAATGGTCTCGCGCCCGCGCGCCGCCCAAGGCGAATCCGAAACGGAGCTTGTCGGAGAGGCGTGTGGCCACGAGCCCGACCTCGAGGTGGCGGACGTTGGGCGGGATGTCGAGGGGCTCCACCGCGCCGCTCGCCGCCAGATGGCAGATGTTGAGGCTCTGGGACAGGCGGATGAAGTTGCTGAGGTCCTCGAGCGTTCCGGGCCGGCGCCCACGGTCCAGGTCGGAGAAATTGGGTGGCCCGCCGACCGCGCCGAAGTTGATGTGGTTGGCGCCGAAGGTGAGGTCGTTCTCCGGATTGCGGGCGCGGGTGCGGACCAGCGACGGCGCCTGGGCCACCGCTTCCTGCACCAAGGCCCGGTCGAAGCGGACCCGTGGCCCATCGTTTTCCACCTCCGCCCCGGCCTGGCGCAAGATCTCGCGGGCCTCGGGCAAGAGGAAGTTCATGCCGATCTCTTCCAGCACCTGCATGGAGGCCTGATGGATCTCCTCGATCTGATCGGCCGAGACGATCTCCATCGGCGGATAGGGATTGGTGAGCCGGCGCCGGGGCAGTTGCACGAAGGCCGCCTTTTTGCGGCCCCTCACGCGGCTGCTGCGTCGTCCTGCCGGGCGGGCTTCGTTCATGCCGGCACTCTAATCACGCCTGGTCTGCGCGTCATCACGCGAATCTTGCATGGCTGCCTTGAAACGTCGGCCCCACGTCGGCCGCTGGCTCGTTGCCAAAGATGAAGGGCCTCACGCCTCCAAGGGCTCGATCACCAGCACCAGGTCGTGGGTGTCGACCCGGGTGCCCGAGGGCGAGGCCACCTCCTCCACCTCGCCGTCGAGCTCGGCGTAGACGGCGGTCTCCATCTTCATGGCCTCGATGGTAAAGAGGCGGTCGCCGCGCTGGACCTGCTGGCCGGCGCTCGCCGAGACGCTGACGATCATGCCCGGCATGGGCGCGCCGATCTGGCCCGGCTGGCTCTCGTCGGCCTTGCGCCGCGTGCGGCCCGGCGCCGCCAGGGCCCGGTCCTGCACCTTCACCGTGCGCGGCTGGCCGTTGAGCTCGAAGAAGACCGTGCGCTTGCCCTCCTCGTCCGGCTCGCCGACGGCGAGATAGTTGACGATCAGCGTCTTGCCGGGGTCGATCTCCACGGCGATCTCCTGGCCGGACACCATGCCGTAGAAGAAGACGTCGGTGGGCAGGACCTGCACCGGCCCGTACTGGCGGCGGTGCTCGGCGTAGTCGACAAAGACCTGGGGATACATGAGATAGGCGGCGAGGTCCCGGTCGCTCGCCTGGCGGCGGATCTTGTGCTCCAGGGCCGTGCGCTCGGCGTCGAGGTCGACCGGCGGCAGGACCGCGCCCGGCCGCTCGGTGAGCGGGTTCTCGCCCTTCAGCACCTTGCGCTGCAGCTCTTCCGGAAAGCCGCCCGGCGGCTGACCCATGTCGCCGCGCATCAGTTGGATCACCGATTCCGGGAATGCAACCTCGGTGCCGGGGTCGGCGACCTGTTCCGGCGTCAGGTCGTTGGTCACCATGAAAAGCGCCAAGTCGCCGACCACCTTCGAGGTCGGGGTCACCTTGATGATGTCGCCGAACAGTTGGTTCACCTGGGCGTAAGCCGTCTCCACGTCCGGCCAGTGGTGCTCCAGGCCGAGCGCCCGCGCCTGCTCGCGCAGGTTGGTGTACTGGCCGCCCGGCATGCCGTGCACGAACACGCTGGCGGTGCCCGCCCGCATGTCGCTTTCGAAGGGCGCGTAGAGGTGGCGCACTCCCTCCCAGTAATTGTCGATGGCGCGTAAGGAGGCCCGGTCGAGGCCCGGGTCGCGCGGGTCGCCCGCCAGGGCTTCCGCGATCGAGCCCAGGTTGGGCTGGGAGGTGAGGCCGCTCATGGCGCCCATGGCGACGTCCGCCGCGTCGACCCCGGCCTCAGCCGCCGCCAGTACGCTGGCCGCCGCGATGCCGCTGGTGTCATGGGTATGGAAGTGGATCGGAATGCCGATTTCCTGCTTCAAAGTCGCCACCAGCTTGCGCGCCGCGGCGGGCTTGCAGAGGCCGCC
>JAUVQB010000133.1 GCA_030598385.1 Alphaproteobacteria bacterium
GCTGGCCAAGGGCTGCTGCGAGGCCTGGGTGGCAAGCCAGGGCGGGGAGGGCTGAGGCGGTGGCCGAACTCCTGCTCGAGTTGTTGTCCGAAGAGATCCCGGCGCGCATGCAGGCCCGGGCCGCCGCTGACCTGAAGCGCCTGGTGACCGATGGCCTCAAGGCCGCTGGCCTCGCCTTCGACGACGCCCGCGCCTACGTGACGCCGCGCCGCCTGGCGTTGGTGGTGGACGGCCTGCCGGAACGGCAGCCCGACGTGACCGAGGAGAAAAAAGGCCCCAAGGTCGGCGCCCCGGATCAGGCGGTCCAGGGCTTCATGAAGGCCAACGGGCTGTCCGATATCTCCGAGGCTGAAATCCGCGAGACGCCAAAGGGCGACTTCTATTTCGTGGTGCGGCGGATCGCCGGACGGCCGGCGGCCGAGGTGCTGCCCGATCTTTTAGCCGAGGCGATCCGGGCTTGTCCCTGGCCGAAATCGATGCGCTGGGTCGGTGGCGGTTTCCGGTGGGTTAGGCCGTTGCACGCCATTCTCGCGCTCTTCGATGGACGCACCCTGGAAGGTGGATTTGACCTGGGCGACGGAACATCGATCGGATTTGGCGCCGCGACGCGCGGCCACCGCTTCCTGGCGCCCAAGGTCTTCAAGGTAAAAGATTTCGCCGACTATGAGGTCAAGCTGCGGGCCGCCAAGGTGATCCTCGACCCGGCCGAGCGCAAGGCGATCATCGCCGAGCAGGCCGCGAAGCTGGCCCGGGCCGAGGGCCTGAAGCTCAAGGACGATCCAGGCTTGCTGGACGAGGTCGCGGGCCTGGTCGAATGGCCGGTGGTGCTGATGGGCGCGATCGACGCGGCCTTCATGGACCTGCCGCCGGAAGTCCTGACCACCACCATGCGCACGCATCAGAAGTATTTCCCGACCCTCGGAAAGAAAGGCGCGCTCGCCGACCGCTTCGTGCTGGTGGCCAACATGGAGAGCGCCGACGGCGGCGCGGCCATCGTTGCGGGAAACGAACGAGTGTTGCGCGCGCGCCTGGCCGATGCGCGTTTCTTCTGGGACCAGGACCGCAAGCGAAGCCTGGCCTCGCGCGCCCCGGACCTGGCTCAGATCGTGTTCCACGCCAAGCTCGGCAGCCTCGACGCCAAGGCCGACCGCATGCAGGCGCTCGCGGTCGAGATCGCTGGACACATCCCCGACGCCGATCCCGACCGGGTGCGCTCGGCCGCGCGGCTCGCCAAGGCCGATCTCACCACGGGCATGGTGGTGGAGTTTCCCGAGCTTCAGGGCGTCATGGGCCGCTATTACGCGCTGGCCGACGGCGAGCACGCGGAGGTCGCCGAAGCCATAGCCGACCACTACGCCCCCCAGGGGCCGGGCGCCCGCTGCCCCGAGGCACCCGTCTCGGTTGCGGTGGCGCTGGCCGACAAAATCGACACCCTGGTGGGCTTCTGGGCGATCGGCGAGACGCCGACCGGCTCCAAGGACCCCTATGCGTTGCGCCGGGCGGTCCTCGGCGTGATCCGGCTGATCGTCGAGAACCAACTTCGTGTGCCGCTGACCCAGGTCATAGAGGCGGCCCGGGGGCTCTATCGCGACCTGGACGGGCCATCGGTCGCCGCGCCGTTATTGGACTTCTTCGCCGACCGCCTGAAGGTGGCGCTCAAGGACAAGGGCGTGCGCCACGACCTGATCTCGGCCGTCTTCGCACTGGGCGGCGAGGACGATCTGGTGCGCTTGCTCAACCGGGTCAAAGCCCTCGAAGACTTCTTGGGCAGCGACGACGGCGAGCATCTGCTGGTCGCCTACCGCCGCGTCGCCAACATCGTGCGCATCGAAGAGAAGAAGGACGGCGTGCGCTTCGACGGAGCGGCCGAAGCGGAGCGCTTCGTCCAGGAGCAGGAGACGGCGCTGGCCGGGGCCCTGGGTGCGGCGGCGGAGACCGCCGAACCGGCACTGGCCGGCGAGGATTTCACCAAGGCGATGGGCGCCATGGCGCGCCTGCGCCGCCCGGTGGACGACTTCTTCGACCACGTGACCGTCAATGCGGAGGACACGGACCTCAGGACCAACCGCCTGCGCCTGCTGAACGGCATCGGCGCGACCCTGGGCCGCGTGGCGGATTTCTCGCGAATCGAGGGTTAGGCAACGCGATGACGAAGTGGGTCTACAGTTTTGGCGGCGGCATCGCCGATGGCGGCGCCGATATGCGCGATCTGCTGGGCGGCAAGGGCGCCAACCTGGCCGAGATGTCGTCCCTGGGGCTGCTGGTGCCGCCGGGCTTCACCATCACGACCGAGGCCTGTACCCATTTCACCGCGCACAGCGCCTATCCCGACGACTTGGCGGACCAGGTGACAGCGGCGCTGTCGCGGGTCGAGGACGAGTTGGGGGTGCGGTTCGGCGACCCCGAGGATCCGCTGCTGGTCTCCGTGCGCTCCGGCGCGCGGGCGTCCATGCCCGGCATGATGGACACGGTCCTCAATCTCGGCCTCAACGACGAGACCGTGAACGGCCTGGCCCGGAAATCGGGCGACCGCCGCTTCGCCTACGACAGCTACCGGCGCTTCATCCAGATGTTCGGCGACGTGGTGCTCGGCGTCGATCACCACAAATTCGAGGAGATTCTGGATCTCCACAAGGAGGACAACGGCCACGGTCTCGACACCGACCTCACGGCCGAGGACTGGGAGGCCGTGATCGCGGACTACAAGGCCAGGGTTGTCGACGAGACGGGGGCGCCCTTCCCGCAGGACCCCATGGACCAGGCCCGGGCGGCGATCGCGGCGGTGTTCGGTTCCTGGATGAACAAGCGCGCCGTGACCTACCGCAAGCTGCACGCCATCCCCGAGGACTGGGGCACCGCGGTCAACGTGCAGGCCATGGTGTTCGGCAACATGGGCGACGACTGCGCCACCGGGGTCGCCTTCACCCGCAATCCCTCGACCGGGGAAAACGCCTTCTACGGGGAGTACCTGGTGAACGCCCAGGGCGAGGACGTGGTCGCCGGCATCCGCACGCCCCAGCACCTGACGGTCCGGGGCAGGGAGGAGAATCATTCCGGCCTGCCGTCGATGGAAGAAGTCATGCCGGAGGTCTTCGGGCAACTGCTCGAAGTCCGGCGCACTCTGGAGCGGCACTACCGCGACATGCAGGACATCGAGTTCACCGTGCAGCGCGGCACCCTCTATATGCTCCAGACCCGCAGCGGCAAGCGCACTGCGGCCGCGGCCCTCAAGATCGCGGCCGACATGGTCGACGAAGGCCTGATCGACGAGGCCGAGGCGGTGTGCCGCATCAATCCGTCGTCGCTCGACCAGCTCCTGCATCCCACCCTGGACCCGGACGCCGAGCGGCATCTGATCGCCCGCGGTCTGCCGGCCTCGCCCGGCGCGGCCTCGGGCCGGCTGGTGTTCAGCTCGGACGATGCCGAAGCGCAGGCGATGGCGGGTAATAAGGTCATCCTGTGTCGCATCGAAACCAGTCCCGAGGACATTCACGGCATGCACGCGGCCCAGGGCATCCTCACCACCCGGGGCGGCATGACGAGCCACGCGGCCGTGGTTGCCCGCGGCATGGGCCGGCCCTGCGTGGCCGGCGCGGCGGACCTGCGCATCGACTATGCCTCCGGCGTCATGCGGGTGCTCGACAGCGAGCTCAAGGACGGCGACGTTATTACCATCGACGGCTCGACGGGCGAGGTCATGCTGGGCGAGGTGAAAACCATCCAGCCCGAGCTGTCCGGCGATTTCGCCCGCGTCATGGGTTGGGCCGACGGCGTCCGGACCATGCGGGTGCGGGCCAACGCCGACACGCCGGGCGACTGCAGGACGGCGCGTGACTTCGGCGCCGAAGGCATCGGACTGTGCCGCACCGAGCACATGTTCTTCGATGCCGGGCGCATCGTCGCGGTGCGCGAGATGATCCTCGCCGACGGCCCGGAGGGGCGCCGCAAGGCGCTGGACAAGATCCTGCCCATGCAGCGTCAGGATTTCGTGGAGATCTTCCGGATCATGGCCGGCCTGCCGGTCACCATCCGCCTGCTCGATCCGCCGTTGCACGAATTCCTGCCCCAAGAGGAGGCCGCCGTGGCCGAGGTGGCCGAGGCCACCGGGATGGCGGTCGAGCAGGTGCGCGCGAGGGCGCTCAGGCTGGCCGAGGTCAATCCCATGCTCGGCCACCGGGGCTGCCGGTTGGCGATCACCTATCCCGAGATCTACGAGATGCAGGTGCGCGCCATCTTCGAGGCCGCCGCCCAGGTTGCCAGGGAGGACGGCGGGAGGGTTCAGCCCGAGGTCATGATTCCCCTGATCGCCATGCGCAAGGAACTGAAGATCCTGCGCGCCCTGGTGGATCGTGTGGCTGCCGAGGTCATGGCGGCCGAAGGCGTCGAGATTGCCTATGAAGTGGGCACCATGATCGAGCTGCCGCGCGCCTGCTTGCGCGCCGGGGAAATCGCCGAGGAGGCCGACTTCTTCTCGTTCGGCACCAACGACCTGACGCAGACCACCTATGGCCTGTCGCGCGACGATGCCGCCAACTTCCTGGGCGCCTACGAAGAACGCGGCATCATCGATCAGGACCCCTTCATCTCGCTCGACGCCAAGGGCGTGGGCGAGCTGGTCGCGTTGGCCGTCGAACGCGGCCGCAAGACGCGCCCTGGGCTGCATCTCGGCATCTGTGGCGAGCACGGCGGCGATCCGGTATCGATCGCCCACTGCCAGACCTTCGGGCTCGACTACGTGTCTTGCTCGCCATTCCGGGTGCCGATCGCGCGCCTGGCCGCCGCCCAGGCGGCGATCACCGCCAAGGGGTGACGGCCGCGCGCCTGACGGAGACCTGAAGCCGCTTCAGAAACGGGCCCACTCCGGCCTGACGGGCGTCAGCCGCGCCTCGCCGGCGGTGAGGGGGGCCGCGTCATTATCCAGGTATTCGAGACGCAGCAGGGCGAGCGCCATCTTGCCGGCGGTCGAGCACACGACGCCGCCGTCGCGGTCGCCGCAACGCACCGGGGTGCCGGGCGCCGGCACGGGGCCTTCGATGCGCACGGGCAGGAGCCGCTTTTTCACCAGGCCGCGGTACTTCACCCGGGCCGTGAGTTCCTGGCCCATGTAGCAGCCCTTGTCCCAATCGAGGCCGTTCAGCTCCTCGAAGCCGCTTTCCAGGAGCAGCGATTTTTCGACCTCCAGGTCACGGCTGCCGTCGGGCACGCCGAGGGCGATCCGCA
>JAUVQB010000463.1 GCA_030598385.1 Alphaproteobacteria bacterium
AGCCTGACGTTGCCGCTCGCGTAGACGTCGGCCGAGGTCAGGCCCATCGATTGAAGGATGAAGTGGGCGGCCACGGCAATCACCACGGCGGCCGCGCAGCCGGCGATAAAGGCTTTCATGTCATTTCGTCCTTGGCACTAAAGGTTCGGGGCATCTTTGTCTCATTTGCACTCTTGTGACGGTGGCCCGGCGGCCGCAGTCGTCAGGGCTGCGGTGCCGTGATTCGCTTCAGAAAGGCGATCAGCTCTGCCCGGTCCGCCGGGTTCGGCATGCGCTGCAAGGGCATCTTGGATCCCGGCACGTAGTCCTGCGGCCCTTCGGCGAACAGCGCGTCGATGGTCGTCTCGTTCCAGACCAGTTCGCTGTCTTTGAGGGCATCGGAGTAGCGGTAGCCGGAAACCTGACCGAACGGCCGCCCGAACAGGCCAAGCAGCGTGGGGCCGGCCTTGTTGCCGCCATCCTCGCTCAAAGTGTGGCAAGCGCTGCACTTGCGGAACAGCTTCGCGCCGCGGCTGCCGTCGTCCCAATTGGCCAGGTGGGCGACACCGTCCACGCCGTTGGCGATTTCGCGCGCGTTCGCCAGGTCCCAAATCCGCAGCACCTCGTCGGCGCCGGCCGAGACCAAGCGGCTGCCGTCGGGCGTGTAGCGGAGCGACCAGACCGCGTTCTGGTGCCCCTCCAGCACGGCGAGGCCGGTGCCGGTCTCCAGATCCCAGAGGCGGATCGTGCCGTCCAGGCCCGCCGAGGCCGCCTGTCGGCCATCGGGCGAGACCGCCAAGCCGAGAACCGGCCCGTCGTGACCCCGGATCACCTCGAGGCCCTCGCCCGTTTCGAGATCCCAGACCCGCAAGGTCTCGTCGCCGCCGACCGAGACAGCGCGCCGGCCGTCCGGCATGAAGTTGACGGCATTGACGCCGAATTCGTGCCCGCGCAGCGTGCTGAGGAGCGCGCCGTCGGCCACCCGCCAAAGCATGAGCGCGGTGTCGTAGCCGGCGCTTATCAAGAGCGTGCCGTCCGGCGAAAAGGCGACCGCGTTGACGTTGTCCTTGTGGCCCTTGAGGGTCCTGAGCGGGCTTCGGGAGTCCAGGTCCCAGATCCGCACGGTGCGATCCCAGCCGGCCGAGGCCGCCAGTTTCCCGTCCGGCGAGACGGCGACGCCGGCAACCTTGCCCTGGTGGCCCGTGAAGGTGTGCAGCGAGACGCCGCTCTCCAGGCTCCACAGCCGCAGGTCGCCGTCGTCGCTGGCGGAGATAGCCTGTTCTCCGTCCGGTAGGATGGCGACCCCGTTCACAGCACCCTCGTGGGCATCGAAGGTCCGCAGTTCGCGCTGGCCATCAAGTTCCCAAAGCATGGCGGTATAGTCGAAGCTGGCGCTCATGACCCGACGCCCGTCGGGGCTCACATCCAGCCCCTTCACCGCGCCGCCGTGGCCGGATAGCTGGGCGTTTGCGGGCGCCCAAACCAGCAACCCGAGACCGACCAGCATCCCGACAGCGGCCAGGAACCAGATCACCTTGTCTTTGATGGCATCCGTCATGGCCTTGCTCTAAGGCACGGGGAAAGTGCCGTCGCGAACCGTGCGGCCCAGACTCTTTACCAGAGCCTCGACCATCCGCGGCACGTAAGGTTCCGCCTGGCCCCGATCGGCCTCGACGATGGCGTGGCCTTCCCATACGACCTCGCCGAGGCTCCGCTCCCTCAGAGTCGCCTCTATCTCGAAGCTGGTGAACGACCGCCGGGAGCGCTCGGAGTTCCGGCCGCCGAGGATGCTGTCCTGCGAGGAGGACCAGATGTTCACATCGAGCC
>JAUVQB010000124.1 GCA_030598385.1 Alphaproteobacteria bacterium
TCGGCGCCAGGTAGCTGATGGTCACCGCCGGTTGGCGCACGCGCTCGTGCTCCAGGGTGACCCGGCGGGCCGCATTCTGCTGCGGCTCCGGCGGCCGCCGGCGCACCGGCAGCTCGCGCGCGGGAATGACCCCGTAATAAGTCTCCGCCAAAGCGCGGACCTCATCGGTTTCCACATCCCCAGCAACGATCAGGACCGCGTTGTTGGGCGCGTACCAACGCCGGTAGAAGGCGATCGCGTCCTCGCTGGTGAGGGAGCGGATCTCCTCCTCCCAGCCGATCACCGGCAAGCCGTAGGGATGATTGAGGAAGAGGACGGCGCGCAGCGCCTCGCCGAGTTGCGAGCTGGGCTCGCGATCGATGCGGCTAGAACGCTCCTCCAGCACCACGTCGAGTTCCGGCAGGACCACCTCGTCGATCAGCTTGAGGTTTGTCATCCGGTCGGCCTCGTACTTCATGACGATTCCCAGGCGATCCTTGGCGACGGTCTGGAAGTAGCCGGTGTAGTCGTAACTGGTGAAGGCGTTTTCCTGCCCGCCATTGCGGGCGATGATGTCCGAGAACTCGCCGGGACCCAGCGTCTCGGTTCCCTTGAACATGAGATGTTCCAGGAAATGGGCGATGCCCGATTTGCCCAAGGGCTCGTCGGCGGCGCCGACCTTATACCAGAGCATATGCGTCACGATGGGCGCGCGCCGGTTGGTAACGACCACGACCTCGAGGCCGTTGTCGAGCGTGAAGGTTTCCGGGTCGAAGACCCTGGCTTGGGCGCCCTGGGGCGCGGCGGCAAACCCTAGCAACGAAACAAGCAAGCAAAGGAAAAAGATAAGCGGCGGGCGGGATATGGGACTCGGCATCGGCTCTTCATCGGCTGTTGGTCGGCTGTTGGTCGGCTCGGCTCGCGCGGACCCGCGGCCACCGAAATCTGACATCGGGCAAGGCGCGCCTCGGGCACAGGCCTCTACCAGCCTCTAATATGGCCTCGGCCCAGCGGGCTGCAACCGAAACTAGCTCGGATTTATTACCAAGGAGTGGCCGGCAGGGGCGGGCGGCAGGTGGCGCAGGATCAGAAGATGCCTTCCAGGAGGGCCTTCTTCTTGCGCTCGATCGTGGGAGTCTCGCCTGCCGTGACCGGCTTGCCCAGGGCGGCATTTTCCTGCAGTCGCTTGGCTTCCGCCTCGGCGTCTATGATCTGCCCGGGCGGCACTTCATCGTCGCGCCAGAACACAAGAACGTCGTAGAGGTAGCCGTCTTCCTCGCGAAACGTCTGGCTCTCCCGCTCGACGACCTGGCGGATGTCCGATTGAGACTGATCCGCCTTGGCCTCGGCCAGCAGGGCCCGCTCGCCCAGAGTCCGGCCGTCGGCCGGCGTGGCCTCCGCGAGCGTCCGCTCAGCGCTGTCCGACGCCCGGAAGATGACTTGCTTGGCCTGCTGGGTTGCGGTGCCTTCCTGCGGCCGCGGTTGGCCAGGGGCCGGTGGCCGCAAACTGAAGTCCGGCGGGACCGCCAGGGGCGCCCGAGTCGTCACCTTGAACTCGTCGGGCGGCGTGGAGGTTAGGCTAAACTGCTCCTGAACACCGCTACATCCGGCCAGCAACAGCACACCCGACACGGCCAAGGCCGTCTTCCAGTCATCGCGCTGCATCATTCTATTCTCCTGCGAACCCTTCTATTTACCCTCCGGGGCGTCGAAGAACAAGCCATGGACAAGCAACAGTATTACGCCAACGGTGATCGCGCTGTCCGCCAGATTGAAGGCCGGCCAGTGCCAGCCGACCGCATGCACGTCGATAAAGTCGATCACGCAGCCTATACGCAGGCGGTCCACCACGTTGCCGAGGGCCCCGCCGACCACCAGGCCGCAGCCCGCCAACAGAAGGCGGCTGTCCTTGTTGCGCACCCAAATCAGCAGGCCCACCACGACGGCCAGAGCGAAGCCGCTCAGGAGCCAGGCCTTCAGGGGCGAGTCCCCGGGCAGCAGGCCGAAGCTGATGCCCGTGTTGCACACCAGCACGAAATTGAAGAAGCCGGTCACCTCGACCCCCTGGGCCGGCAGGCTCTGAACGACCTGCCATTTGCTCAGTTGATCCAAGGCGACAACGACGAGGCCGATTGCGACAACCCACCAGAGGATGTGCCGCACCCGCTGCCCGGCCACGCTACTTGGCCGCGTTGTCGAGAGACTGTATGGCATCCGCGCAGCGTACGCATACACTTGGTGCGGCCGGCGACGTGCCGACCTCGGGCAGTACGCGCCAGCAGCGCTGGCACTTTTCCCCGTCCGCAAGGCCGGCGACTACGCCGACGGCGGGCACCTCGTCCAGGACGAAGGCCTCGTCGGGCGCCGCCCCGGCGACCGCCTTGGCATCCGAGGTAATGGCGATCTCGGCCAGGTCGAGCCCGTCAACAGCCGCCATCAGGCCCGGATCCCTTACATAGACCAGGGGGCTCGCCTGCAGGCTCGAGCCGATCCGTTTTTCCGCCCGCTCCAGCTCCAGGGCGCCGGTCACCGCGCGGCGCACCTCGCGAATCTTGCCCCACCTGTCGGCCAACGCCGGGTCGCGCCAGGCGGCTGGAATGTCGGGGAACGTACGCAAGTGTACGCTGGCCGCGCGCGGCGCCCCGCCATCGGCCGCCCGATCGACGGCGGCCCCGCCCTCGCCAGCCCCGTCCCCGGAAGCCCCGTCCTCGGCAGCCGGGCCGCCGCGCGCCCACCAAGCCTCCTCGGCGGTGAAGCAGAGGATCGGCGCGAGCCAAGCGGTCAGGCAGTCGAAAACCAGATCGAGCACCGTGCGGCAGGCGCGCCGCCGGGCCGAGTCCGGCCGGTCGCAGTAGAGAACATCCTTGCGGACATCGAAATAGAAGGCCGAGAGATCGACGGCGCAGAAATTGTGGAGCTGCTGGTAGATGCTGTGAAAGTCGAACTCGTCACAGTCGCGCCGCACCGCTTCGTCGAGCTCGCTCAAACGGTGAAGCACCCAGCGCTCCAGCTCAGGCATATCCGCGGGCGCCACCCGTTCCGCTTCGCTGAAGCCGTCCAGGTTGCCGAGTAGGAAGCGCAATGTGTTGCGCAGGCGCCGATAGGCATCGACCTGATAGCGCAGGATCTCCGGCCCGATGCGCACGTCCTCCTCGTAATTGGAGGCGACCACCCAGAGCCGTAGGATGTCGGCGCCATTTTGGGCGATGATGTCAAGGGGCGAGATGACATTGCCGAGCGACTTGGACATCTTGCGGCCGTGCTCGTCGAGCACGAATCCGTGGGTCAGCACCGCTTCGTAGGGCGCCCGGCCCCGGGTTCCGGCGGATTCCAGTAACGAGGTGTGGAACCAGCCGCGATGCTGGTCGGACCCCTCGAGATAAAGCGAGGCCGGCCATTCCAGCTCGGGCCGCGCCTCCAGCACGAAACTGTGAGTCGAGCCGGAATCGAACCAAACCTCGACCACGTCGCTCACCTGCTCGTAGTCCGCCGGGTCGTGCTCGGGCCCGAGGAACCGGCTGGGATCGCTGGTCAGCCAGGCGTCCCCGCCTTCCGTCTCGAAGGCCTCGGCCACCCGCTCGATGACCGCCGGGTCGCGCAGCAGCTCGCCGGTCTTCTTTTCGACGAAAAGCGGCAGCGGCACGCCCCAAAGCCGCTGGCGCGAGATGCACCAGTCGGGCCGCTGCTCGATCATCGCATAGAGGCGATTGCGCCCCGCGGCCGGCACGAAGCGGGTATCGCGGATCGCCGCCAGCGCCTTGTCGCGTAGATCGTTGGCCGCCATGGAGATGAACCACTGGGGCGTGTTGCGGAAGATGAGCGGCGCCTTCGAGCGCCAGGAATGGGGATAGCTGTGGCGCAGCTTGGCCTGGGCGAGGAGCGCGCCGGCCTCGCGCAAGCGCTCGACCACCGCCGGATTGGCATCGCCCGGCTTGCCGTCGTCGTCATAGACCCGGGTGCCCGCGAAGAGCGGCACGTGGGCCATGAAAGTGCCCGCCCCGTCGACGGTCTGGGGCACCTCGAGTCCGCGCGCCTGGCCGAGCACGAAGTCATCGGAGCCGTGGCCGGGCGCGATGTGCACGAAACCGGTGCCTTGGTCCAAGGTGACGAAATCGGCCGCCAGCACGGGCACGTCGAAATCGTAGCCCTGGCCGCGCAGCGGGTGGGCGCAGACCGTGGCGAGCAGCTCTTGGCCCGAAAAGCTCGCAATTCGGCGGCTCGCCTCGATCGCCAGGTCCTGTTCGACCTGTGCCAGCAGGGACTCGGCCACCAGCAGGACTTGTCCGGGCTCCGCCGCGCCCTTTTCGCCGACTGCCGAGACCTCCACGGCGACATAGCTGGCCTCGGGGTCGAGGGCGACGGCCCGGTTGCCGGGAATGGTCCAGGGGGTCGTGGTCCAGATCAGCACGGCGGCGCCGGCAGGCAGCTCGGCCGGACTGCTCACGATCGGGAAGCGGACCCAGATGGTGGGTGAGGTGTGGTCGTGGTACTCCACTTCGGCGTCGGCGAGCGCCGTGCGTTCCGGCACCGACCAGAGGACCGGCATGACGCCGGCGTAAAGCCCGCCATTGGCAACGAACTTGCCGATCTCCCGCACGATTTGGGCTTCCGCAGCATAAGCCATGGTGGTGTAGGGTCGAGACCAATCTCCCTCGACGCCGAGGCGGCGGAATTCCTCGATCTGGATCTCGATCCAATGCTCGGCGAACTCGCGACATTCGCGCCGGAAATCGACCGGCGCCACCGCATCCTTGCTCTGGCCGCGGGCGCGGTAGCCTTCTTCGACCTTCCATTCGATCGGCAGGCCGTGACAGTCCCAGCCCGGCACGTAGTTGGCATCCTTCCCCAGCATCTGCTGGGACCGGTTGACCACGTCCTTTAGCACCTTATTGAAAGCGGTCCCCATATGGAGGTGGCCGTTGGCGTAAGGCGGGCCATCGTGCAGGATGAACTTCTCCCGCCCCGCCGCGTCCTCGCGCAGCGCCCGAAACAGGTTCATCTCCGCCCAGCGCGCGAGAATTTCCGGCTCGCGCTTGGGCAGCCCGGCGCGCATGGGAAAGTGCGTGCGCGGCAGAAACACCGTGGCTTTGTAATCGACGCTCATGGCGCGGCTGTCCGGCCTGCCTGTTGCCTTTGCTCGGCCGGGCAGGACTCGCGGAGCTCCGCGCCGGCGTGCGCGCTTTGTGCCCGCAAAGAGGAGGTCACGTCAAACCTCTTTTGCGGCCTCTCGCGCGCCCTCGACCGCGTTCGAGCGGCGGACAAGGCTTGGCGTATCGGGAATTATGCCGGGCGTTGGCCGGCGTCTTCGGCCGGATCGGGACGCTTGGCCACCATCATCGTGGCCTCGCCATCGATCACCACCGTTTCGCCGACCGTACAAA
>JAUVQB010000411.1 GCA_030598385.1 Alphaproteobacteria bacterium
ACCACCGCCTGGCGGGCAATGCCAAGTACTGGCTCGGCGAGACCCATTATGTTCGTGGCCATTACCAGGATGCCGCGGTTGCCTTCGCAGAGGGCTACCAGACCTATCCGAACTCGACCAAGGCGCCTGACAACCTGCTGAAGCTCGGTAAATCGCTCTCCGCCCTCGGTGAAACGAACGATGCTTGCGGGACATACACAGAGCTGCTCCGGCGCTTTCCCAATGCCGTGCCCACGGTCCTCAAGCAGGCCGACCAGGAACGCCGCCGCCTGGCCTGCCCGTGAGCCTAACGGCTGAAGCCGGAGTTGGTCCAAGGATGCAGCCTCGCGGGCAGGCGGTCGATCCGCAAGCTTTCTCGAACCTTATGGGCAGGTTGGCGCCGTTCGAGCCGGAGGCTCATCTCGCAGTGGCGGTTTCCGGCGGGGCCGACAGCTCGGCGCTGGCGCTTCTCTTAAACGACTGGGCCCTCGCACGGGGGTTTCAGGTGACGGCCTTGGTGGTCGATCACGGCCTGCGGGCCGGCTCGGCGGCCGAGGCCCGCGATACGGTCAAGACCTTGTCGAATCAGGGTCTGGGCGCCCAGATGTTGCGCGTCCGCGGACCCAAGGCCCGAGCGAACATTCAGGCGGCGGCTCGGGCGGCGCGCTATCGGCTCCTCACCGACTGGTGCGCGCGCCGCGGGGTGCTGCACCTTGTCTTGGGCCATCACCGGAACGATCAGGCAGAAACCCTGTTGCTGCGGCTGGGCCGCGGGTCCGGCCTCGACGGATTGGCGGCGATGGCACCGGTCGTCGAATCGCGCGATGTCCGCCTGCTGAGGCCGCTGCTGGAGGTGCCGCGGCAGGATCTCGAGGCGACGTTGCGGGCGCGGGGCGTGACCTGGATCGAGGACCCGAGCAACCGCGACCGGACCCATGGACGGGTCCGGATACGGCAGTTGGGAGACGCCTTGGCGCACGAAGGCTTGACTGCCGCGCGCCTGGCGGCCACCGCCGCGCACTTGGCGCGCGCCCGTGCGGCCCTCGAATTCACCGTGGCCGACCTGCTGGCCCGGGCCGCGAGCCCCGACCCGGCGGGCCATCTTTGGCTGAATCCCGAGAGTCTGGGCCGGGCGCCGCAGGAGGTGCGCCTCAGGGCCCTGGCCCGCGCGCTGATGATGGTCGGCGGGGCGGATTATGCGCCGCGGCTCACCTCCCTGACTCGTTTGGAAGCCAAAATTCTAGGCGGGCTGCGGCGGGGCGCGACCTTGGGCGGTTGCCGCATCCTGCCGCGCAGGAGACGTTTGCTGCTGGTTCGGGAGGCTGCTGCCGCACGGCCCGTGAGGGTCGCACCTGGCCAGCGGCTGCACTGGGACGGCCGCTTCGAAATCCGCCTTCGCCGGGCGGATTCCAGGACGACCGGCAGCAATTTGACCGTGGGGCCGCTCGGATCGGCCGGATGGGCGAGCCTGTCCCGTACGTCCGACGAGACCTGCCGGGATGTGGTGCCGGCGGCGGCGGGGCCCGCGATTCCGGCCCTTTTTGACCGCCGTGGCCTGCTGGAGGTCGCGCTGCTCGGCTATCGCCGTGGGGCCAAGGGCTCAAATCTTTTGCAAATCTGCCGTTTTTCGCCGCAAAATGCGTTGACTTCCGCTCGGTTTACAGTTGCGTAAGGGGGGAGACGCATTATCTGTAGATCAGTTAGAATTGTGCCAATCGGTCGGCCGGTGCCCAAGCGGCGCAGCGAGCCGGCCCGTCAAGAGGAAGACCGACTGTGAATTTCAGCCGGAACGCAGCCTTGTGGATCATCGTGATCCTGCTGCTCTTTGCGTTGTTCAACCTGTTCCAGGGTTCGGCGATGCGTGGAGCGCAAGAGGAATTGAAGTATTCCGAGTTCGTGACCAAGGCCGAGAAGGGCGAGGTCAGCAAGGTGACGATCCAGGGCCAGAAGATCAGCGGCGAATACGCCAACGGCCGATCGTTCCAGACCACGGTACCGGAGCAAACGGACGTTGCGGCGATGCTTTTGGCGGCGGGCGTCGAGATCAATGTCTCGCCGGCCGAAGAGGTCAATCCGTTGCTGTCCATCCTGATCTCCTGGTTCCCCATGCTGCTGTTGATCGGCGTGTGGATCTTCTTCATGCGGCAGATGCA
>JAUVQB010000143.1 GCA_030598385.1 Alphaproteobacteria bacterium
GGCGAACTTGCCGTACCTGTCCGGCCAGTCGACCAGCGCCTTGAGGCCCTCGCCCTCGCCGGCCGCGGCGGCGTCGAGCTGCGGCCGATCGGCCGCGCGGTATTCACCGCTGGCCAGGTCCACGGCCTGGCGGCCGGCGGCCTTGGTCTCCCGGTAGAACCCGCCGCCGCCTTTCAGCCCGGTATGGCCGGCTTCGACCAGCCGGTGGGTAACGGCGATGCCGTCGGCCACCGCCTGAAAGGGGTCGGCCTCGGGCAGCGCCGAGCTGAGGCTCCGGGCAACGTCCTGCATCAAATCGAGGCCGATCAGGTCGTAAAGCCCGAAGACCCCGGTCTTGGGGATGCCCATGGGCCGGCCCATGACGGCGTCGGCCTCCTCCACCGTGAGGCCGAGAGCCTCGGCCTCCACCATGGCGACCTGGAGCGCGTAGCAGCCGACCCGATTGGCGAGGAAGCCCGGCGTGTCGTTGCAGTGGACCACGCCCTTGCCGAGCACCTCGTCGCAAAACTTGGCGAGCGTGGCGATCGCCTCGGGCCGGGTCTTCGGGCCCGTCACCATCTCCAAGAGCCGCATGTAGCGCACCGGGTTGAAGAAGTGGGTGATCGAGAAGTCCGGCACCAGGCGGGCCGGCATTGCGTCGGTCAATAGGGCGAGCGGGATTGTCGAGGTGTTGGAGGAGACGAGCGCGCCCGGCTTGCGGACGGCATCGATCTTCTCATAGAGCGCCTGTTTTACGTCCAGGCGCTCGATTACCGCCTCGGCGATCCAATCGGCCTCGGCCAGCATGTCCAAGTGATCTTCGATGTTGCCGGTGGTGATGAGCTTTATCTTGTCGGGATGCATGAGGGCGGGTGGACTCGAGGCGAGCAGTCGCTCGACCGCGCTCTCCGCGATCACGTCGCGGTTCTCGCCCCCCCCAGCGGACCCTTGCGGCACGATGTCGAGCAAGACCACCGGCACCCCGGCATTCGCGAGATGGCCGGCGATGCCCGAACCCATGGTGCCGGCGCCGATCACCGCCGCGGTCTTGATCTCCCCCATCGCCCTGTCCCACGCTCATACCCGCCTCAGGCGGCACTCCCCTGCGCCCGCCAGCCGCGCATCATAGTGCGCTTGCGGGGGAAGAAAAGGAGCAGGGGCGCCCGCGCGGGGTTAGTCCAGAGGTTCGAGAAGTTCGACCTTGTAGCCGTCGGGGTCCTCGACGAAGGCGATGACGCGGGTGCCGTTCTTCATCGGCCCCGGGGCCCGCGTGATATTGGCGCCGACGCTTTGCAGCGCCTCGCAGGCGGCATAGACGTCGGGCACTTCGAGCGCCACGTGGCCCCAGCCGTTGCCCATGTCGTAAGGCTCTTCCTGGCCCCAGTTGTAGGTGAGCTCGATGGCCGGATGGGTGTCCTCCGGGCCATAGCCGACGAAGGTGTTGGTGAATTTACCCTCGGGATACTCCTTCTGGCGCAACACCTGCATGCCGAGAATGCGGGTGTAGAAATCGAGCGACCTTTCCAGATCGCGCACCCGGATCATGGTGTGGGCCAAGCGGTACTGGCTCTCGCTCATGTCATGCCTCGCTCTAATCTCACCGTTCCCTCGATTCCGTCGTTCGCGCGGCCAATCACTCTACGGAGGACCGGACCAGCTCCTGGAACCGCTGGAGGCTGTCCTCCCAATGGGGCGACAGCACGCCGCCGTCTCCGGCCACCTCGGAGGCGCGCCCCCGTTGCAGGCGTTCGCAGACCTCGTGGTCCTCCTCGTGCACCTTTCGCCACAACTGGGCGAGTCCGTCAACGGTCTCGGCGGCGAGCGCGCCCTCGCCGGTGTGGTAGATCACCCGCCGCTGCCGGGTGCGGTCGGCAGCCAGGGGCACGTTCAGGTGCACGCCGATCTCATTGGGATGATAGCGTCCCAGCACGAAATTGGGAAACAGCGTCAAGTACCAGGAATCGACCGCCAGGGTCAGCGGCCCGCCTTGGCCGGCGCCGCCGTCGTCTTTGGCCGATATCTCGACGGTGCTGCCCAGGCAGTGCCCGTCGATGAAAGTGGAGTGGTCTGTGAGCGGCTGCTCGGTCGTCGTCTTGTGCACGAACTGGACGTGATAAGGCTCGATGAAGTTCTCCATCAGGAACTTCCAGTTGGTCTTGACCTCGCCCAGGTCGAGGGTGGCGACGGGCGTCATCTGCGCCAGGTTCAAGTCCTCGAGACGCCGCGCGACGGGCGCGATGAAGTCCTCGAAGTCGGCCGCCGTGCCGCTCAGGTTGATGAAGATCCAGTCTTGCCAGACCGCCGAGCGGACCGGCTTCAGGCCCATCCGGCGGCGGTCGAGGCCGGGATGGTCGTGGCTGTCGGGGCCGGCGAAATGGGGCGTCGCCCGGAGCGCGCCGTCGAGCCCGTAGGCCCAGGCGTGATAGGGGCAGGTGATGACCCGGCCGACATTGCCCGGCGCGTCCACCAGGAGCGCGCAGCGGTGGCGGCAGACATTGTGAAAGGCTCTGATCGCGCCGTCGCGGTCGCGCACCAGTATGAGCGGCTGGCCGGCCACCGTCACCGGCACCACGTCGCCCGCCGCCGCCAGTTCGTGGGCGAAACCGGCGAACACCCAGGCGCTTGGAAAGAGTTTTTCGTTCTCCAGCGCGAAGAAGGCCTCGCTGGCATAGGCCTGGGGCGGCAAACCGTGGGCCAGGGCGTCACCGACCGCCGAATGGCCCACCGAACGGGCCGGGGCGGGCGGCGCTACGTCCCGGCCCAAGTGGGGGTTCGAAATCTGCGTCATCGTCCCGGTCCCCAGAAGCGATCCACGAGGCCGCGCAAGGCGTCGCGTCGCCCGGGAAGTCTGCCGTCAATCGAGGCCCGAGCGCGAGTCCTTATTTCTCACATATTATGAGATATTTTCATATTTCTCGGCGCCCGGCTGCGCCTCGTTTGCGAGCCAAGCCACGAACTTGCGCACGTTGGGAATCTCGAGCCGGTCTGGCGGCACCAGCAGATAATAGGAAAAGGTCTCGAGGCGGATGTCGAAGGGGCACACCAGTCGGCCGGCGGCGATCTCGTCGGCCACCAACTCCGGACAGACCAGGGCGAAGCCCTCGCCCTCCTTGGCCGCCTGCTGGCGCACGTTGGTGTCTTCGTAGAAGGCCTGGCGCGCCGGCTGCAGGCCCGGCACACCGGCCGCCGCCAGCCATTCCAACCAGCTTCGTTCGTCGCTCTCGTGCAGCAGCGCGTGCCGTCTCAGGTCTTCGGGCTTGCGTGGCCGGTTTCCGCCGGTGAGCAGGGCCGGCCCGCAGGCCGGTGTAAGGTTTCCCGGGATCAGCAGGCGGGCGTCCGCCGAGACTTCCGAGAGGTGCCGCCATTCGACCGCCACATGGAGCTGGGCGTCGGTGAAATCGGCCATCTCGTTGGTGTGATAGAAGCGCAGGTCGAAGCCGGGGTGGCGCTGCCAGAACCGCGACAAGCGCGGCGCCAGCCACTTCATCGCAAAATGGGGCCTGACGGAGACGCCTAGAGGCGTCGCCCGGCGCACCGCTTCCAGATTGGCCAGCGCCCGCCGGATCCGGGCGAGGGAGTCGCTGAGGTCCGCGAACAGCAGCCGGCCCTCCCGGGTCAGCTCGACCGACCGCCCTTCGCGCGACAGCAGCCGCAGGTTCAAGGCGCTTTCGAGGCCGCGGACCTGATGGCTGACCGCCGACTGCGAGACGCTGAGCTCGCCAGCCGCACGGGTGAACGACTTGTGGCGGGCGACCGCTTCGAAGGCGCGCAAGGCGTTCAGAGGGGGTAACAAGGGACCCGACTCCGCCAATTCACACTGACATGAGATATTCTCACGTCCGTCCCGGAATGCAAAGCCCCGGAGAGATTTAGGCGGACGCGGCGAAGTCGGCGTAGGCGCGCTCGAAACGCGCCAGGTTCTCGTCGGTGTATTGGACGTAGTCGAAGTCCAGCGTCGAGTGGACCTCCTGGACCATGGACCACATGGTTTCCCTGAGCGCCGAGGCGCACTTGATGGCGGCATGGCGGCGCAGGAGGTCCCGGTCCGGCGGGCCGCCGAAGTAGAGGCCGAGCAGCTCGCGCTCCATCTCCGCCGGGTAATCGTTGTTGGCGGCCAGGTTGGCCAGATCGAACAGCGGGCTGTTGAAGCCGGCATAGTCCCAGTCGACCAGCCAGATGCGCTCGCCGTCGTCGATGAAGTTGCCGGCCAAGAGGTCGTTGTGGCCGAACACCAGGTCGATCGCCCCGACCGACCGTTCCAGGGCATCGGCCCGGTCCAGCAGGTCGTTCAACTGCGGCACCCGGGGGCTCGCGTCCTCGCGCAGGGTGGCGGCATAGTCGCGGACCACGTGAAACACCCAGAACATCAGTATCGGGCCACGCAGGTGCTTGGGCATCTCGTGATGGACCCGCTTGATGAGCGCGACCACCTCGCCCAGCCGTTCCGCCACCCTGAGGTCGGCCGCCTCATAGGTGCGGCCGTCGATGAAGCGGGTCACCATGACGCCGGGTTCGCTGTAAATCAGCGCGGGCGAGATCCCGGCCAGCTCGGCGGCCCGGGCGGCGGCCAGCTCGTTGAAGCGCAGCACGCCGTGGATCGGGATATCCTCGCCGATGCGCACGAAATAGCGCTGCCCGCCGTCGCCGACCATGAAGTTGAGGTTGGTGATGCCGCCCGTGAGCGGCTCCGGCGACACCGGCCCGGACCAGCAGGCCAGTCCGGCGGCCTTGGCGAGCGCATCCTGGGCGAGCGCATCCTGGGCGAGCGCATCTTGGCTCATAGAGTTCTCCTCATTTCCGGTGAAGTCCGTACCGGCCTACTCGAGACCGAGTTCTTTTTTCTTCCTGGCGCTCCAGGCGGAAATCAGCCGGTCGGAGATCATGGCGATGAAGGCGACGCAGAGCCCGGCCACCAGGCCGCGCCCGGTGTCGGCCTTGGTCAACGCGATATAGACCTCCTGGCCCAGGTCGCGGGTGCCCACCAGGGCGGTGATCACCAGCA
>JAUVQB010000454.1 GCA_030598385.1 Alphaproteobacteria bacterium
CCCCGGGTCAACGCCGGCGGGCGGGTCGGGCGCTCCGACCTGGGCGCGCGGCTGCTGGCCTGCGACGACGCCGGCGAGGCGGCGGAGCTCGCCGCCGAGCTCGACGGCTATAACAGCGAGCGGCGCGAGATCGAACGCTTTGTGCTCGACCAGGCGCTCGCTCAGGTCGAGGCCGGCGAGGCGGTCTCCGACGGCCTGGTGCTGGCGGCCGGGGAGGGTTGGCACCCCGGCGTCATCGGCATCGTCGCCAGCCGGCTCAAGGAGCGGACCAACCTGCCGGCCCTGGTGGTCGCCCTGGAGGCGGACATCGGCAAGGCCTCGGGGCGCTCGGTGCCGGGGGTCGACCTCGGCGCCGCCGTCATCGCGGCCCGCCAGTCCGGCTTGCTGATCAATGGCGGCGGTCACCCCATGGCGGCGGGCCTCACGGTGGCCAAGGACCGGCTTCCCGCCCTGCGCGCGTTCTTGGACGAGCGCCTGGCGCGGCGCATGGCGGAGATCGACTACCGGCCGGCGCTGGGCATCGACGCCGTGCTGCAGCCGGGCGCCGCCCGGGCGGACCTGGTCGAGCGGCTGGACGAGATCGGGCCCTACGGCGTCGGCAACCCGGAGCCGCGGTTCGTGCTGCCCGAAGCCCAGATCCTGGGCCCGCAGGTGGTCGGCGAGAACCACGTACGTTGTACGCTGCTCGGCACCGACGGCGCGCGTCTCAAGGCGATCGCCTTTCGCGCCCTCGATAGTGCCCTCGGCGAGGCCCTGATGCGGCGCCAGGGCCTGCCGTTGCACCTGGCCGGCAAGCTGCGGCTGGACACTTGGGCCGGCGGCGATGCGGTCCAGTTCATTATCGAAGACGCGGCCGCGGTACAGGGTTAAACTCCGCCCATGTCGGCAAGGTTTAAGCGCGGAGTGAGGCAGGCCGCGGGCGCGGCTTTTTTTATCGCCCTCCTGCTGTGCGGGGAGACGGGCCTGGCGCAGACCGGTCTTGCCCAGGGGCGCCGGTTGGTGGACCTGGAGCTGGTGCTGGCGGTCGATACCTCATCGTCGGTCTCGCCCGGCGAGTTCAATCTTCAAATGCAGGGCCTTGCCGAAGCCTTCCGAAACTCCGCCGTCCATGGCGCGCTCCAGGCGGCCGGCGACTTGGGGATTGCGGTGGCCATGGTGCAGTGGTCGGACAACCGCAAGCAGACGGTGGCGATCGATTGGAAGATGGTGCGCGACCGGAACTCGGCCGTGGCCTTCGCCCGCGAGATCGACGCGACGCCGCGCTACCTGATCGGCGGCGGCACGGCGATCGGCGGCGCCGTCAACTTCTCGGCTCATCACCTTCGCATCAACGGCTTCGAGGGTCGGCGTAAGGTGATCGACGTCTCCGGCGACGGCCGTACCAACCAGGGCTCGAACCCCGCGCGCGCCCGTGATGACGCTGTCGCGCAAGGCATCACCATCAATGGGCTCGCGATCCTGAACGAGGACGGGCTGGTCGACCGCCACTACCTCGCCAACGTCATCGGCGGCACCGGCTCCTTCGTTATGCAGGCCGACGACTATTCGGACTTCGCCCGGGCGATCGTGGAGAAGCTGATCAAGGAGATCGCCGGCGTTCCGATCGCCGGGTTGCCGCCCGGGGATCACCCTGGCGGCCCCTCGAGCAATCCAGGCCCCCAACAGGCAGCCCGGATGGATCGAGGGACGGACTGAGCAGCAGTCCCGGGGCCGGCGTGGCCGCCGCGGATCTCGCGCATTTGGGCTTGTCTTTGGCAGCGCGAGCCGTTATTTCGCTCTCCAGCGACCCCATCGTCTAGCCAGGTCCAGGACACCACCCTTTCAAGGTGGCGACGCGGGTTCAAATCCCGCTGGGGTCACCAA
>JAUVQB010000358.1 GCA_030598385.1 Alphaproteobacteria bacterium
GCCGTGCTCACTTGGGCGTTGTCCAGCATCCAGTGTTCGACGAAAGATCAACCGCCGACAACACCTCAAGAAACGGGATGGCGTTGTTTTTCGGGCGGGATTGACGCGATCTTTCAGATGGATATGACCCAGCCTAAACAGATAGGTATGTCCTATATTTTTGAATACGCCTTGGATTGTTTCGAGCTGAATCACACGCGGGCGTCCCTTATAAGACGAGATGACTATCCTATAAATTCCTTTATTTACAATATCTTAATTAAAATTTCCGGAGTCGCAAGCGATACTGGTCAGATCCGTGCCCAATTCGTCCTCCCGATCCCCAAAGTGCACCGCCTGCCGCACAAGTTGCTCTCATCATAGGAAGAGGTTATACCTACCGCTAAGGGTAGGTTTGGGCGGGTGCGCAGGCGACCAGGGGTGTCATGTCGGACATTTCAGACAGCGCGACAGACCGCGCGACAGATCATGCGCCAGGCGGCCGCGCGATCGATGTGGCGCTCGCCGACAAGAACCCCCTCGTGCTTTCGGCCCTGTCCGAACTGCTCGACCGGGACGGGCGGTTCAACCTGGTGCTCACCGTCAAGTCCTCGGATGCCTTCCTGCAATCGGTCGCCCTCACCAACGTCGACGTCGGCGTCATCGGCTGGGCCCTGCCGCCCGACGGCGGGGCGGCGATCATGGAGGCCTTGCGCGATCAGCCCGGCGCGCCGCGCATGGTCGTCTATTCGGGCGGCCTGGACCCCGAATTGGCGCGCAAGATCATGGGTTACGGCGCGGCGGGCTTCTGCCCCAAGAGCGAGCCGCCCGAACGGTTGCTCGACGCCATCGCGGCGGTGGCCGGCGGGCAGATGGTGTTTCCCTTCGTCGATGTCCGCGGACTCCACAGCGACCCTTGGGACCACCTGACGCCGCGGGAAAGGGAACTCCTAACCGCGCTCGCCCAGGGCGACAGCAACGATCAGATCGCCCGCGCGCTCGGCCTCTCCATCAACACGGTGAAGTTCCACCTGCGCAATCTCTACGACAAGCTGGCGATCAAGAACCGCGCCCAGGCGGTCGCCTTCTACTACTCCACGACCCGCGATAGTTAGGGGTTTTTGGGTTTCGCGGTCCCAGCCGCGCGCAGCGACATAGCGAATGCGACCTAGCGAAGCGTAAATCCCTCGCCTCAATCCTCGATCAAGATAGCCCGGAAGTCGTTCACGTTGGTGAGCGTCGGCCCGGTCATGACCAGGTCGCCGAGCGCCTCGAAGAAACCGTAGCCGTCGTTGTTCACGAGGCTCGCCGGCGCAGACAGGCCGAGCGCCGCCGCCCGGGCGAGACTGTCCGGCCCGGCAAGCGCGCCGGCGTTGTCCTCGCTGCCGTCGATCCCGTCGGTGTCGCAGGCGATGGCGTGGACGCCGGGGGCGCCCTCGAGCGCCAGGGCGAGGGCCAGCAGGAACTCGGCGTTGCGCCCGCCCCGGCCGTGGCCGCGCAGGGTGACGGTGGTCTCGCCACCCGATAGCAAGACCGCGGGCGGGCGGAACGGCTGATGCCGGGAGGCGACCTGCCGGGCGATCGCCGCGTGGACCAGGGCCACGTCGCGGGCCTCGCCCTCGACGCGGTCGCTCAGGATATGGGCCGCGATCCCGGCCTCGGCCGCCACCCGGGCGGCGGCTTCGAGGGAGTCCTGGGGCGAGGCGATAATAATGGATTCAGCGGCCGCGAGCCGGGGATCGCCCGGCTTGGGCGTTTCGTCGCCAGGGTCTCTCGAGGCGGCACTCAGCCGCGCCATCACGGCGGCCGGCGCGTCGATGGCATATTTCTCGATGATCGCCAGCGCGTCGGCGGTCGTGGTGGGGTCGGGCACGGTCGGGCCCGAGGCGATGCTGGACGGGTCGTCGCCGGGCACGTCGGAGATCAGCAGGCTCACCACCTTGGCCGGGGCGGCGGCGGCGGCGAGGCGCCCGCCCTTGATGGCCGAGAGGTGCTTGCGCAGGCAGTTCATCTCGGAAATGGTCGCGCCCGAGGTGAGCAGCGCCCGGTTGACGGCTTGTTTGTCCGCCAGACTCACGCCCGGCGCCGGCAGGGAGAGCAGCGCCGAGCCGCCACCGGAGATCAGGCAGAGCACCAAGTCGTCGGCCGTGAGGCCCTGGACCAGGTCCAGGATCCGCGCCGCCGCCGCCCGCCCGGCCTCGTCGGGCACCGGATGGGCGGCTTCGACGATTTCGACCCGATCGCAAGGGACGGCGTGGCCGTAGCGGGTGATCACCAGCCCCGAGAGCGGGCCGGGCCAGTGATCCTCGACCGCCTTGGCCATGGCCGCCGAGGCCTTGCCGGCACCGATCACCAGGGTGCGGCCGCCAGAGGAGGGGTCGGGCGGCGGCGGCAGATGGCTCGGCAGGCCAACCGCCGGCTGGGCCGCCTCGACGGCGGCGTCGAACAGCGACCGAAGCAGCTTTCTCGGCGCCTCATTCATTTTCGTCACACCCCCGGACCGTTCCCAGCAGGTGTCTATGTCAAGCGTGCCATCCGCTGAAGTGCAAGGACAGACTCTCCGGGTCAGTGTCTCAGTTTGAA
>JAUVQB010000465.1 GCA_030598385.1 Alphaproteobacteria bacterium
CGGGCAAGGGGACCCATGGCATGGGCAAGGACCGCTTCGGCGCCAAGGGCGACGACAAGGTGCTGCGGGTGCCGCCTGGCACCCAGATTTTCGACGAGGCGAACCAGACACTGATCGCCGACCTTACCGAGCCGGGTCAGCGGGTTCTGTTGGCGAAGGGGGGCAATGGCGGCTTCGGGAACACGCACTTCAAGTCGTCCACCAACCGGGCGCCCCGCAACGCAAATCCGGGCGAGACGGGGCGCGAGCTCACGCTTTGGCTGCGCCTCAAGCTGATCGCGGATGTGGGCATTATCGGGCTGCCCAATGCCGGCAAGTCAACGCTGCTGGCCACCTTAAGCGCTGCCCAACCCAAGATCGCGGACTATCCCTTCACCACGCTGCATCCCAATTTGGGCGTGGTCCGCGCCGGCGACACCGATTTCGTACTGGCCGACATTCCAGGACTAATCGAGGGCGCGCATGAGGGCGCTGGGCTGGGCGACCGATTTCTCGGCCATGTGGAGCGCTGCGCCGTGATCCTGCATCTGATCGACGCCACCGGCGAAGACGCAGGCGCGGCCTACCGAACGGTGCGGGCCGAACTCGCGGCCTATGGCGGCGGCCTGGAGGAAAAGCCCGAAGTCCTCGCTCTGAGCAAATGCGACGCCCTGGATCAAGCGACCCTAGATGCGCGGCTCGATGGCTTGGCCCGAGAATTGGGCCGGCAGGTGCTGGCAATTTCCGCCGTCTCGGGACAGGGGATCAGCGCGTTGTTGCACCGTCTGGCCGATCAGGTCGCTGCCGGCCGCGCCGAGCAGACCGAGCTCAAACAAGAGGCGGGCTGGCGGCCATGAGGCGGGAATGGAAGGACTCCCGCAGGCTGGTGGTCAAGATCGGCTCGTCCCTGCTGGCGGACGCCGAAAATGGCGCGTTGCGGATGGACTGGCTGGCCACGCTCGCCGAAGACGTCGCCCGCCTCGGAGCCGAGGGCAAGCAGGTCATCATCGTCTCGTCGGGTGCGATCGCGCTCGGGCGACGCGTGCTGGGCTTGCCCGACGGGCCGCTCAAGCTGGAGGACAGCCAGGCGGCGGCCGCGGTGGGCCAGATCGACCTGGCGCATGCCTATGAGGAAATCTTCAAGACCCACGGCCTGGTGGCGGCCCAAGTCCTGGTGACGCTCGGCGACACCGAGGAGCGGCGGCGCTACCTGAACGCCCGGACCACTATGGAGACCCTGCTGCGGCTCGGCGCGATACCGGTGGTCAATGAGAACGACACGGTGGCGACAAACGAGATTCGCTATGGCGATAACGACCGGCTGGCCGCCAGGGTCGCCAGCATGATGAGCGCCGATTGCGTGGTGCTGCTCTCCGACGTCGATGGCCTCTATACGGCGCCTCCGGGCTCACAACAGGCCGGCGAACGGCTCGCGGAAGTGGACGAGATTACCCAGGACATCGAGGCGATGGCCGGCGATACCGGAACCGGGCTGTCGCGAGGCGGCATGGTGACAAAAATCGAAGCCGCTAAGATCGCGGTGGCCGCCGGTACGCATCTGGTGATCGCCAGCGGCCACGTGTTGCACCCCCTTCAAGGCTTGAGCGACAATGCGCCCTGCACGTGGTTCTTGGCCCATTCGACGCCGGTCGCCGCCCGCAAGCGCTGGATTGCCGGCGCCCTGGAGCCCCGGGGCGCCATGGTGGTGGATGAGGGCGCAGCCGCAGCGCTCAAAGCCGGCAACAGCCTGCTGCCCGCAGGCGTCACGGGCGTCGAAGGCGAGTTCGACCGCGGCGACGCAGTGGTTATCAGGGACGCGGGC
>JAUVQB010000459.1 GCA_030598385.1 Alphaproteobacteria bacterium
CGCGGGTCTGTCCGCAGAGGATTTCGTTGCCGATGACCAAGAGCGCGGCGGTGACGCTGGACTTGCTCAAAGCCATACCCCCGATAAATCCCCCGGTAAATCCCCCGGCAATTCGTGACCGCCCGGCACTGTCAATTTTTGACGTAACCCTTCGACTGCATGCAGGTATCGAACAGCCCGCCGCGCCGCCGCCGCTCGCTGTAGTAGTCGACCCGCCGCGTCAAGGTGGTTTCGCCGAAGAGATTGACGACATCGCGGTCGCTGCTGCCCTCATAGCGGTCGTCGTCGATCCGGGTCTCGCGCTCGACATGGGCAGAGGCGAAGCGGAAGCAGGTCTCGATATCCTCTTGCTGTTTGGTCAGGGGGATCTCGGAGTGGGTCCAGCCGGAGCGCTCCGGTATGGTGATGGCGGTGGGTCCCGTCGTGACCGAGGGTTCGGGCGCAATCGACTCGATGACGACCCCGCTGCTGCCGGCGGCGGCGCTTTCCACGGCGCTCGCGCCGACGGCTTCGCCCGCGGTTACACCTGTGGGCTCCGGTGCGCCCATCGGCGGCGGCAGGGCGCCGCCGATGGGCGCACCCGGGCTCGATGGTTCGGGCGAGGCACAACCGGTTGCGGCCCAGAGACCGAATGCCGCAACCGCTATGATGAGGGGGTTCATCTGGTATGTCCTCTGGAACCGGGCTCTCTATTCGAGCGACGCGCCCCACCCCTTATTCGGACCACCGCGTGCCCGGCCACGGTTGAAAGCAGTCTAGACACAGGGTACCAAGATGCCATGAAATTTGAAGATCCCCTAATAACTGGCCGTCTGCTGCGTCGGTACAAGCGATTCCTCTCGGATATAGAGCTGAAGGATGGCGAGCAGGTGACAGCCCACTGCCCCAACCCCGGGTCCATGATGGGCCTGGCCGAACCGGGCATGGCCGTCTGGCTGTCGCCGAGCCGCAACCCGGCGCGCAAGCTGGCCTTCACCTGGGAGCTGGTGGATGCCGGGCCGTCCGTGGTCGGCATCAACACCGGCTGGGCCAACGCGGTGGTCGCCGAGGCCTGGCGGAACGAGCGAATTCCGGAGCTTTCCGGCTATCAGGACCTGCGGCGCGAGGTGCGCTACGGCAAGAACAGCCGCATCGATTTGCTGCTCGAGGCGCCGGATCGCGAGGCCTGCTACGTCGAGATCAAGTGCGTGACGTTGCGGCGCGACGGCGTTGAGGCCGCCTCGCCCAGGGCCGAGTTTCCCGACGCCGTGACGGCGCGCGGCGCCAAGCATTTGGGCGAGCTGGCCCGGGTCGCCGAAAGCGGCGGGCGCGCGGTGATGTTCTACCTGGTGCAGCGCGGCGACTGCCGCAGCGTGGCTATTGCCTCGGATATCGATCCGGGCTATGCCCGCGCCTTCGATGAAGCCCGGGAGCGCGGCGTCGAGGTTTTCTGCTATGATTGCAGCGTCGGACCCGAAGCCATAGAACTTCGCGAACCCTTGCCGCTCGATGGCTGAAGGCGGCTGAGGGCGGCATTATCAGAGGATGACGATGGCGAGTACGAGTTCAGGCGAGGCCGCGCGGCGGATGAACCCCGAGGAGCGCCGGATTACGATCCATACGGATGCCGATTTCCAGGCCATGCGTCGGGCCGGTGGTCTGGCTGCCGAAACGCTCGACTATATCGCCCCCTTCGTGACGCCCGGCACGACCACGGAACACCTCGACCGCCTGTGCCATGACTACATCGTCCGCCACGGCGCCATTCCCGCGCCCCTCGACTACCGCGGCTTTCCCAAATCGATCTGCACCTCGGTCAACCATGTGGTCTGCCACGGCATCCCGAA
>JAUVQB010000286.1 GCA_030598385.1 Alphaproteobacteria bacterium
CGACGCTTATTTGCCGAGCGCGGCAGCCGGCGACGCAGAGGCGGCGGACTCCGGGCAGCAACAGACCGAAGAGGAGGCGGCGGCCGAGGAGGAGGAGTCTCCCGGGCCTGGGTTTGCGGCGCTCGACCGGTTCGACGCCAACTTCAATCTGCGCGCGGGGTCGGTCACGCTCCACGGCGCGACGGCCAAGGACCTGCAAATCGACGCAACGCTGCAGCGCGGCGTCTTGGAATTTCGCACCGCGCGGATCGGCAATCTGGCCGGCGGCGAGATCAACTACCTTGGCCGCGTGGACAAGATAGGCACCGAGCCCTCGCTCGATGGAAGCCTCCAGCTTTCCGTCAGCGAGCCGGTTCGCCTGGCGCCGCTGTTCGGCCTCGATCCCGAAGCGCTCGCACAGATGCCGGGGTTCACCGGCGAGGGCCAGATCACCGGCCGCCTCGATGACCTCGCCCTTGACGCCAAAGTCTCCGGGGCGGGCGGACGCATCGGGATATCGGGCGCGCTTCGGCCCGCGGCCAGACCGCTTACCTTCGATCTTCGTCTGACCGGCCAGCACCCCAATTTGGCCGCGCTGCTGGAACTGGCGGGCCGCTCCCTGCCGTCCGGGTCGGATCTCGGCGTCGTGGATCTCGGCCTGCGCATTGCCGGCGAGCCGGGCAGATTTCGGGTCAGCGAGCTCGAAGGCGCGCTGGGTCCCGCCAGCCTAACGGGCGGCTTCGACGTTGCCCTCGAGGAGTCCGGCCCGGCCGTATCGAGCCTCGATGTTCTGATCGACGCCAAGCATCCCGACGCCGGCCAGCTTGCCGTGCTCGCCGGCCTCGTCCAACAGCCGCCGACCGGTCTCGGCAGCTTCGATCTCAAGGCGCGTCTGAACGGCGGGCCCGCGCAGGTTCGATTGGACGAGTTCGAGGCAAGCGTCGGGCCGGTTCAGCTTTCGGGTGCGGTCGACCTCAGCCTGGACGGCCTCGCGCCGACGCTCGAAAGCTACGACCTGGACGTGGCGGCAAGACACCCGGACCTTGCCGAGTTGGCCTCCGGTTTCGGATTGGACGCCGGCTCGCCGGAGAGCCTCGGCGGCCTCGACCTGACCGCGCGGGTCCGAGGCGATCGTGGCCGGATGCAGATCGAAGAGCTGAGCGGCAGCCTTGGGCCGGTCAATCTATCCGGCCGAATCTCGGCCAATCTCGGCGGCGAACGGCCGGCTTTCGTTGCCGACTTGGAAACCGGAGATCTGCCGCTCGGCGTGCTGCTCGGGCGCGCGGCGGGCGAGGGCGGGTCGGACGGGCGCACGTCCGATGGGGGCGCCGAGGATAGCGAGCGCTGGTCCCGCGAAGCGATCGATCTTGCCCGACTGAGAGCCTTCGATGCCCGGGTGAACCTGCGGGCGGCGGCCCTGACGCACGGGGCGCTGCGGGTGGATCAGGTGGGCTTGAGCGCGAATTTGACGGCCGGCCAGCTCGAACTCGAGCGGTTCACCGGCACGGTTCACGGCGGCGAGGTACGGCTGGCCGGCAAGGTGGACCTGCGCGAGGAAATCGCCGCAGAGCTCGCCATCACGGCGATCGAGGTCGACCTGGGCGATCTGTTGCGGGTCCAGGCGGGGATCGACCGAATTTCGGGACCGATCTACTTCAACGGCGATTTCACCACGCGCGGGACGAGCGAGGCCGAGCTGGTCTCCGAGCTGGAAGGCGCGGCGGAAATTTCCGGCCTCTTGACCTTCAAGAGCGAGCCTGGGGAGGAAGCCGGAAGCGAGCCGCTCGAGCTGCAAGGCATGACCGATCTTCCCGGTTATCTCATGCGGGCGCTCGGCCGGGATGCGGTCCGGCTCGCGGGCAACTTCAAGGCCGAGGCGGGTAACCTGCAGTCGGAGAACATTCGCCTGGACGGCCAGCCGGCTTACGCCCTGACCCTGGCGACGCTCGACCTGCCGGGCTGGACCCTCGACGGCGTGACCGACATCTATCAGCGGTCGGCCGGCCAGCCGCTGATCTCGAGCATCGCCTATGGCGGCCCCCTGGATGCCCTCGAGGTGGAGCGCCTGGAGTTGCCGCCCAGCCCGGTGCCGGAACCCCAGGAAGAGCCCGTGCCCGAAGCCGAGGAAGAGCCGGTGCCGCAGGCCCAGGAAGAGCCGGTGCCGCAGGCCCAGGAAGAGCCGGTGCCGGAGGTCCAGGAACAGGCCTTGCCGGTAGTCCAGGAACAGCCTGCGCCCCTGGTATCGGAAACGGCCGAGCCCGAGCCGGCCGCGCCGGACGCGCTGGACGCGCTGGACGTCGGCGGGGAAACCGGCGCCGCCGTGCCGATCGAAGCGGAACCCCCGAGCTTGGAATCCCAGAGCCCGGAGCCCGCCCCGCAGCCGGCGAGCCCGGCGCCGCCGCAGCCCGCCGAGGACGACTTGCTCAAAGACCTGCTCAAGCTCGGCGGTTAGACGCTAATCTCGGCCGCCGTCCGCGCCATACCCTTGCGCCCGGCGCAAGAGATAGATCCGAACGGCGCTCGACAGATTGCCGCTTCGGCCCTGGTCGATGCGCCCGATGAGCGCGTTGAGGGAGAGGCCCTCCACGCGGGCGGCGGCCTTCAGCGCGTCCCAGAACTCGGCCTCCAGGCTGAGGCTGGTGCGGTGCCCGGCGAGGGTCACCGAACGCTTGCGGATGAGTGGATCCGTGGGCTCGCTCACGGTTTCGAGCGCGGGCCCAGCATGTTCCCGGGCCTGACCCAGTCGGCGAACTGCTCCTCCGTGAGCAGTCCCAACTCCATGGCCGCGGCCTTGAGGGTGGTGTTCTCCTGATAAGCCTTCTTGGCCACCTTGGCGGCGTTGTCGTAGCCGATATGCGGGTTTAGGGCGGTCACCAGCATGAGGGATTCCTGCATGAGCTGGGTGATGCGGGCCTCGTCCGCCTCGATCCCCTCGACGCAGTTCTCGCGGAAGGAGTCGCAGGCGTCGCCGATCAGCTTGGCCGACTGCAGCAGGTTGTAGATCATCACCGGCTTGAAGACGTTGAGCTCGAAGTGGCCGGTGGCGCCGGCCACCGTGACGGTGACGTGGTTGCCCATCACCTGGGCGCAGACCATGGTCAGCGCCTCGGCCTGGGTCGGGTTGACCTTGCCCGGCATGATCGACGAGCCC
>JAUVQB010000151.1 GCA_030598385.1 Alphaproteobacteria bacterium
AAATCCGAGGCAGCCGATGTAGCCCTCGCCGGTGCCCATATGCCCTTCGCCCGACGGCGACAGATAGGCCGGCAGATGCGACGTCCGGGCATCCAGCAGCTTGGTGACGTGGCGGTCGCACAGCAAGGCGAGGTCGGCCCAGGCGGCGGCTAGATTGTCCATGGCCGGATAGGCGCGGCCGTTGTGAAAGCCGCCGTTCGACAGCACCCGGCCCAGGGGATTGGCGCCGTCCGGGAGCACGAAAAGCGGGTTGTCGGATACCGCCCGCAGGCCGAGGCCGGCGACCTCCTCCGCCTGGTCCATGGCCCGCCAGGCCTGGCCCAGCACCCGGGGCAGGATGCGCCAGGAGACCGGCGCCTGATAGGCCCGCCGTTCGGCCCCGGCCCCCTCGAGCCAGGCCCGCAGGAGCCGCAACACGGCGGCCTCGCCGGGATCCTCCCACAGGTCGTCAAAGACCGCGTCGTAATGGTCGAGCGGCGCCTTCAAGGCTTCGATCGAGAGTGCGAAGACGGCAACGGCGAGCATGAGCCGCCGCCGCGCGGCGAGCGCCGCGTCTGCCGCGAGCGCCGTCGCGCAGGGGCTGCCGTTCACCAGGGCGAGGGATTCCTTCTCGCCCAGATCGCGCAGCTCGCCTAGCTCACCTCGTGCGAGGGCCTCGAAGAGGCCGGAAAAGAGATGGGCGAGCGCCTGGATCTCGCCGGAACAGCCGTTGCCGAGCGCCGGTACCGGCGGCAGGGGGCCGCCGTCGAGCAGGCCCGCCACCGCCCGCGCCAGGCCCGGCGATACCGCAGCATGGCCCTCGACGACATTGGTCAGTCGCGCCAGCACCATGCCCCGCGCCACCCGCTCCGGCAGCGGTTCGCCGAACGAGGTCATGGGCGCGATCGGCGGCCGCCGAGCATGCTCCTTGCGTTCCTCAGACGTGTAACGCAGATGGGCCATCTGCCCGTAACCGGAGGTCACGCCGTAGACCACCAGATCCGGGTCGGCGTCCAGCAGCGCCAGGAAGGCGTGGCGCGCCCGCTCGATCGTGTCCAAGGCGCGCTCGTCCAGGCGCACCGCCTCGCCCTGCCAGGCGACCCGGCGAAACGTCTCCAGGGTGATATCCCGGCGGGATTCGAGAACCAGGGTCATGCGATGCCCTTTCGCGAAAATGAGCCGATCCAATTACCGGCTCCCGCGTTTAGAGCGGTTTTGGGCGGTTCCTTCAAGTCTCCGGGGGGTCGTCGCCCGCGCCGGTGTCTTCATCCGTCTCGGCGTTGTCGTCTGGGCCGTTCTCTCCGCCATTCTCTGCGCCATTCTCTGCGCCATTCTCTCCGCCATTCTCTGCGCCATTCTCTGCGCCGTGACGCAGGCGATCGGCCGGGAAGGTGGCGTGCACGGTGGTTCCGGCGCCGGGCTTACTCTCGATCGTCAGGCTGCCGCCGTGCAGCTCGACCAGGTGCTTGCTCAGCGGCAAGCCGAGGCCGGTGCCCTCCTGCTCGCGCGCGATGCCGCTCTCGGCCTGGCCGAACGGCGTGAGCGCCTGCTCCAGGTCCTCCGCCGACATGCCGACGCCGCTGTCGGCGACCGTCAGGAGGAGGTCGCCGCCGGGTCCCAGGTCCGCCCCGATCGTGACCCGGCCGTCCTGCGGCGTGAACTTGACCGCATTGGTCAGGAGGTTGAGCAGCACCTGTTTCAAGGCGCGCCCGTCGGCGTATAGCCGCGGCAGGTGCGGCGCCACGGCGCGGACCAGCCCGACCCCCGCCTTCTCGGCGCGCTGGCCGACGAGGCGCAGCGCCGCCTCGATCGTGTCGGTCACCGCCACATCTGTCTCGTGCAGCTCGAATTTGCCGGCTTCGATCTTCGACAGGTCGAGAATGTCGTTGATGAGGCTCAGCAGATGGTGACCGCTGTCGTGAATGTCCGAGGCATAGTCCTGGTAGTGGCTGTCGCCGATCGGCCCGAACATCTCGTTCTGCATCACCTCGGAAAAACCGATGATGGCGTTCAAGGGCGTGCGCAGCTCGTGGCTGACGCCGGCGAGGAAATCCGACTTGGCGCGCGAGGCGACCTCGGCCTCGTCCTTGGCGGCGCGCAGCTCCACTTCGGCCTGATAGGTCTCGCTCACGTCCTCGTAGGTGGCGATCGAGCCCCCGGCGGCGAGCGGCTGGTGGAAGATGTCGATCACCCGGCCGTTCGCCAGCATCTCGCGCCAGCGGCTGCCCTCCGTCTTGGCGGCGATCGTCATGCGCTCCTCGATCAGCCGGGCCGCCGCCGCCTCGTCGAGGCCCTGCAGTTGCGCGCTGACCTCCATGATCCGGCGCAACGCAACCCCGGGCTGGCCGAGTTCGGCCGGCAGGTCGTAGAGGCCAAGGTAGCGCCGGTTGCAGATGATGAGACAGTGATCCACGTCGAACATGGCGAGGCCTTGGGACATGTTGGCCAGCGCCGCGTCCAGCAACAGATTGTTGTCGCGAAGGTCCTGGCCGATCTCCCGCAGTTCGCTTTCGCGCTGCCGCGTGTCGGTGATGTCGGTGCTGACCACCACGAGGCCGCCATCGGCGGTCTTGCGCTCGGCGAGGCGCATCCAACGGCCGCCCTTGAGCCGCAGCTCGACCGGGCCGGCCGGGCTGCGAAACTGGGCGAGCCGCTCGGCCACCCAGGCCGCTTCGCGGCCGACGGCATCGAGGATGCCGCCGCCTGCCGCCGCGCGCTGGAGCAGGAGCTCGTAGCGCGCGCCCGGAACGGCCTCGCCCTCGGCGCCGGGAAACAGCTCGCCGTAGTCGGCATTGCAGAAGGCGAGCCGGCCTTGCTCGTCGAACAGGGCGAAACCGCCCGAGATCAGCCCGATCGACTCGCGCAACCGCTGTTCGGCGGCGGCCCGCTTGGCTTCGGCGCGCTGATGGCGCACCACGAACAGCAGGATCGCCAGAACCAGCAAGCTGCCGAAGGCAAACACCGAGGCCAGCGTGTCGCGCAAGGTGACGAGATCGCCGGCCTCCGCCTCGAGCCGGCTCACGGCTTCGTCGCCGGAGCGCCCCTGGAGGGACTCGAACTGCCGCTGGGTATCGGCCAGGCGCGCGATGGCGAGCGCCAGCACGTCTGGCGAATCCGGTGCCCGGCCATGGAGCCCGCGGTCGAGCCAGCGGTCGATGTCGGCCAAGGCCGGCTGCAGGATCTCGAGCATCGCGGAGGTGCTCGCCAGGGCGGCGGCCTCGTGGGCGTCGCGGATGACGCGCAGCCGCCGTGCCGCCGTGTCGAGGCTCCGCCGCGCCGCCGCCAAATGATCCTCCGAGGGGACGGCCCGCAGGTTTTCGACCGCACGCATGAGGCCGTTGAGGTCCTTGCTCAGGCCGCCGACATCGCGCTGCTGCAGCAGCACCTCCATCGGCAGATCCTGGTGAATCCGGTTCAGGCTGGCGCGCGCGAAGAGGGTGAGCGCCACGGCGCCGACCACCACGGTCGCTATCAGCAGCAGCGTGGCCGGCGGGATGCCCCAGACCGGGCGCAGTTCGGCCGAATCGTTCATCGCGGTCGGCTCCGCGAATCTCGTCGTCGGCTTGTTGCCATGGGTTCGACCATAAAGAGCCGTCTCTGTCCGCGAAAGCTCATGGCAGCACGCCGCGTTCGCGGTAAAAGCGTTCGGACCCCGGGTGCAGCGGCGCTTCGATCCCGTCGAGCGCCCCGTCGATCGTTATCTCGGCACCCAGCGGATGGGCCGCGCGCAAGCGCCGCTGCGTGTCCGCGGCCCAGAGGCGGGCCGTCATGGCGTAGACCAAGTCCTCTGCCAAGTCTTCGCCGACCAGAAGCTGCACGGACATGGCGAGGGTTTCTACTTCCGGGAGCCCGGCATAGGCGCCGCCCGGCAGGGTGGCCGATTGCGTCGTCTCGGCCAGAACCTGGTCTTGCGCGAGCCGGGCCGCGCTCACCGGGAGCAGGCGGATCTCGGCGATCTCGGTCACCCGCGAAACCGCTTCCAGAGGCACCGCGCCGAGGGCGAAAAAGGCGTCGAGCTTGCCGGCGGCCAGGCGCTCCAAGGCGATCCCCGGCTCCAGGCTGCGCGCGTCGATGTCCTCTTCGCCCAGCCCATAGGCGGCCAGCACCCGGCGGGCGAGCGGCCGGGTTGCCGATCCCTGCCCATCCAGGGAGACCCGCCGGCCGCGCAAATCGCCGATCCGGCGGATGCCGCTGCGCTCCAGGGTGACGATTTGCAGCACGGCGGGATAGAGCGCGGCCACCGCCCGCAGGCGGCGCAGCGGGCCGCCGGCCTCGAACGGCCCCTGGCCGCGGATGGCCCAGCGGGCGGCAGGCGCCGCGACCAAGGCCGCTTCCAGCCGGCCGTCCCGCAGGTCCCGCAGATTGGCGAGCGACCCGTTGGAGAGCTGCGCGGCGACCAGCCTCGGCGCGGCCGAACAGTCCGAAAGTCCGCAGTTTTCTACGCTAAAGGCCTGCTGCAAGGCCTCCGCCAGGACCTGGCCGACGACGAACTCGCTGCCCGCCTCGCCGCCCGTCCCGATGCGCAAAAACGGCCCGGCCTCGGCGGCCCGCGGCCGCGCCGGCGCAGCCAGACACAGGGCAGCCGCGAGCAGCGCGACGGGCGCCCCGCGGCGCAGCGCTGAGACAAAGAGATCGAACCGGGCGTTCACCATGTTTGTTCCTGGAAAACCTTATACTTAAGCCTCCTTAACAGAGTACTGACCGGGCGCGCGGCGTCGGCGTTTTCCAGGCCGGCCTTGCCGCCCCTCGTATGCCATTGGGGGACCGGCGGCTTGCACGGGCCGGTGACACCGGTTCCTATTGGGTATCGGGCCGCAGGGTCCGAAGGAGCGCCGCAGCCGGGAACCCACGCCGCCGCGGGGGGCGC
>JAUVQB010000025.1 GCA_030598385.1 Alphaproteobacteria bacterium
TATTTCGTGAACGGCGTCGCCGCGCTGCTGCGCCAGATTGAAGATCGCGGCCTCGACAACGTGCGCATTCTGCAGGGCGACGCGCGCCCGCTGATGGATGCTTTGCCGGCGAAGTGCCTGGCGCGCGTGTTCATCCTGTTTCCCGATCCCTGGCCCAAGGCGCGTCATCACAAGCGGCGCATCGTTCGGCGCGAAACGCTGGCGCGCCTGGCGACCCTCATGGCCGACGGCGCGGAGTTGCGCATCGCCACGGACGATCGGTCCTATCAAGGCTGGATCTTGGAGCGCGCGGCGGCTCACCCGTCGTTTTGCTGGCTGGCCGAGGGTCCAGGCGACTGGCGCGCGCGGCCGGCCGACTGGCCGTCCACCCGATACGAAGAGAAGGCAATTCAAGACGGGCGCCGCCCCGCCTTTCTGCGCTTTCGGCGGCGGGCTCGACGCACGGCCTCGGCCGGCCTCGGGGGTTAAGACCGAGGCCCTCGAGCGCGTGGATTCCTGGGATGGAAAAGCCTTGCGAGCCATAGGGCTTGAGCGTAGAGTGCGCGATCCTTATGGGTGCGATGCGGTGCTCGATCGAGCAGTGTATCAGGCTCCTCCGAAGGTGGGCCAACGGCCCACTTTTTTTGTACCGTCTGGCAGGACAGGAGACGCCTGTTGAGCGAGACCTCCGTCTGGGAGATGAGGGTGCCAGCTCTGACTAGCGAAGGCCGGGCCGAAACGATCGAAAGATTAGTGAAGGCGCCTTTAGAGGCCGAAGGGTTCGACATCGTGCGCGTGATCTTCTCCGGCGATCGCCATCCAAAACTCCAGATCATGGTGGAGCGCCAGGACGGCCAGGACGTGAGCGTGGACGACTGCGCGCTGGCCAGCCGCCGGGTGAGCGCCGTTCTCGACGTTGAGGATCCGGTCTCCGGCTCCTATGTGTTGGAGGTCAGCTCGCCGGGCATAGATCGGCCGCTGACGCGGCTCCGGGACTTCGAGCGCTTCGCCGGATTCGAGGCGCGTGTCGAGCTGCGCATCCCGGTGGCAGGCAGACGGCGCTTTCGCGGCCGGCTTCTAGGCGTGGATCATGAAAGAATCCGCCTGGAGACGGACCAGGAGGAGATCGAGCTGTCCTTCGACGACATCCATAAGGCAAAGCTTGTTTTGACCGATGACCTGATCGCGGCGAGCCAAGACCGGCCGCGACCGGCATAAGACGGGTTGGATGGAAATGATGGAGACAACGGCGCTTTCGAGAACAGAGCTTCTTCAGGTCGCGGAAGCCGTGGCGCGGGAGAAAAGCATCGAGCGCGAAGAAGTTCTCGATGCCATGGAGCAGGCGATCGGCAAGGCCGGCCGGGCCAAATATGGCCACGAGCATGATATCCGGGCGGAAATCGACCGGCGGACGGGGGAAATCCACCTGCGCCGATTCCGCGAGGTGGTCGAGGAAATCGAGAACGAATTCACCCAGATGACGATCGAGGAGGTCGACGCGCGCGAGTCCGGTCTCGGCGTGGGAGATTTCCTGATCGAGGACCTTCCGCCGATCGACCTCGGGCGTATCGCCGCCCAGACCGCTAAGCAGGTGATCGTCCAAAAAGTCCGCGAGGCCGAGCGCCAGCGCCAGTACGAGGAGTTCAAGGACCGGGCCGGTGAAATCGTCAACGGCATCGTCAAGCGCAACGAGTTCGGCAACGTCACGGTCGATCTCGGCCGGGGCGAGGGTCTGATGCGCCGCGACGAAAGCCTGCCGCGCGAAGCGCTGCGGACCGGCGACCGGGTGCGGTCCTACATCTTCGATGTTCGCGAGGAGCTGCGCGGCCCGCAGATCTTTCTGTCGCGCACCCACCCGCAGTTCATGGCCATGCTGTTCGCGCAGGAGGTGCCCGAGATCTACGACAGCATCATCGAGATCAAGTCGGTCGCCCGCGACCCGGGCAGCCGGGCCAAGATCGCGGTGATTTCCCACGATTCCTCGATCGACCCCGTCGGCGCCTGCGTCGGCATGCGCGGCAGCCGCGTCCAGGCGGTGGTCAGCGAACTGCAGGGCGAGAAGATCGACATCATTCCCTGGTCGCCCGATACCGCGACCTTCGTGGTGAATGCCTTGGCGCCGGCGGAGGTCACCAAGGTGGTGATCGACGAGGACCAGGGCCGCATCGAAGTCGTGGTGCCGGACGATCAGCTGTCGCTGGCCATCGGCCGGCGCGGGCAGAACGTACGCTTGGCCTCGCAGCTCTCGGGCTGGGAAATCGACATCTTGACCGAGGACGAGGAATCCCGCCGCCGCCAGGAAGAGATGCGCTCCCGCTCGGAGCTGTTTATCGAAGCGCTCGACGTGGACGACGTCATCGCCCATCTCCTGGTGGCCGAAGGATTCACCACGCTCGAACAGGTGGCCTTCGTGCCGATCGCGGAGCTGGCGGAGATCGAAGGTTTCGACGAGGACGTCGCCGAGGAGCTGCGCGCCAGGGGCCGCGGATTCCTGGAGGAACAGGACCGTCGGTTCGAAGAGGAGCGCCGCGAGCTCGGCGTTTCCGACGATTTGGCGGCCATCGAGGGAGTCTCGCCGAGCATGCTGGTCCTGTTCGGCCGAAACAACATCAAGACCCTGGACGATTTGGGCGATCTGGCGAGCGATGAGTTGATTGAAATGTTTGCCGACAACGCACCCCAACCGGAGGTCGCCGACAAGATCATCATGGCGGCGCGGGCCCATTGGTTCGAGGGCGAGGACCAGGACGAGGATCAGGGCGAAACCGGCCCGGACGAGCCGAGCGACGAGGAAGAGTCAGGCGACGAACCGGGAGAGGCCGCCGAGGCGGCGGCCCCGGAAGCGCATCAAGAGGCCGCCGAGGCCGAGAAACTGGGCTCGACGGAGGTTTGAGGCCGAACCGTCATGCACCATGCCGTTCCACACCTGCCGGCCGACCAGGCCAACCGCGGCCCACAGCGCCGCTGTATCGCCAGTGGCGAGGTGCGGGACAAACATCGACTCCTCCGCTTCGTCGTGGGCCCTGACGGCGGACTGGTGCCCGACCCGGTCGGACGCCTGCCGGGACGAGGTTTGTGGTTGTCTCCGCGCCGGGATATGTTAGAGAAGGCCTGTGCGCGAAACCTGTTCGCCAAGGCGGCAAAGGCTTCTGTGCGGGTGCCGGATGATTTGCTGGAGCGGACGGAAGGCGCGCTTCGACGGCGTTTTCTGGAGCTCCTTGGCCTCGCCAATCGGGCCGGCCAAGCGGTTGCTGGTTTTCAGAAGGTCAAGGACCGGCTTGCCGCCAACGAGGCGGCGCTGCTGGTTCATGCCGTGGATGCGGCCGAGGACGGACGGCGCAAGATTGTCGGCTTGGCCAGGGCACGGCAGCCTGACCTGCCGGTCGTGGCCCTGTTTACGGCCACAGAGCTGGGACGGGCGCTTGGCCGGGACAACGCGGTCCATCTGGTTGTGCTGCCGGGCGGTTTGGCTGAGCGCCTCGAAGCCGAGGCGCACCGGCTGGCGGGCCTGGTCGGCGAGAGCGGGATCGTATCGAAGGAACCGAGTCTGAGTTGATGAGCGAAACGACGACCAGCAAAGACGACAAAAAGAAGCCGTTGAAACTCAACCGGCCCGGTCGGCTCGAGCTCAGAAAGACCGTCGAGACCGGCCAAGTCCGCCAGAGTTTCAGCCACGGCCGCTCCAAGACGGTGATGGTCGAAGTCAAACGCAAGCGTACCTTCGCCCCGGGCGAGGGCGGGCGCATGACCGAGGTAACCGTCGAGGCCGCGTCCCAGGAGAGTGCCCAGCCGACCCCCGCCGAGCTGGCCGAAGCGGCTTTCTCGGCCTTGGAAGCGGAACCGGCGGCCAACCTGACCGATGCGGAACGGGCGGCGCGCCTGCAGGCCCTGAAAACCGCCAAGCAGGAAGAGGACCAGCGCAAGAAGGAAGAGGAGCTGGAGGCCGAGCGCCGCGCCGAAGAAGAGGCCGAGAGCGCAGCCGAGGCGAAAGAGGAAGCGCGCCGGCGCAGCGAGGATGAAGAAGCCGAACCGGCAGCCCAGGGCGCAACCGAACAGGCCCCGGCGCCCGCCGCGCCGGGCGTCGTCGACCCGACCGTGGCGCCCGCGGCCATGCCCGAGCCGGGAAAACCGGCACAGCGCGCGGCACAGCCCGAGGAAGAGGGCGATGCCGCCAAGTCCCGGCGCAAACCCGGCGCGCCCCGGCCGGCCGCGCGCCGCGGCGAGCCGCGCCGCCGGCGCGGCAAGCTGACTATCGCGCAGGCTCTCGAGGGCGATGAGCGCGAACGGGTGCGCTCGCTTGCCTCGGTCCGCCGCCAGCGCGAGCGCTTGCGCGCGTTGCAGGAGAAGCAGGCCCATCAACCGCCGCAGCGGGTGATCCGCGAGGTCGTCGTCCCGGAGGCGATTACCGTTCAGGAATTGGCCAACCGCATGGCCGAACGCGGCGGCGAGGTGATCAAGGCCCTGATGAAAATGGGAGTCATGGCGACGATCAATCAGACTATAGACGCCGACACGGCCGAACTTCTGGTGGAGGAATTCGGCCACCGGATCAAGCGCGTTTCGGCGGCGGATATCGAACTCGGGCTGAAAGGCGACCCGGACGTGGAAACCGAAAAGGCCCCGCGGCCGCCAGTGGTCACCATCATGGGGCATGTCGACCACGGCAAGACCTCGCTGCTCGACACCTTGCGCGAGACCGACGTCGCCGCCCACGAGGCCGGCGGCATCACCCAGCACATCGGCGCCTATCAGGTTCAGCTTCACGGCGGCGCCAAGATCACCTTCATCGACACGCCCGGCCATGCCGCCTTCACCGAGATGCGCCTGCGCGGCGCCAATGTCACCGACATCGTCGTGCTGGTGGTCGCCGCCGACGACGGCATCAAGGAACAAACGGTCGAGGCGATCAATCACGCCAAGGCGGCCAAGGTTCCGATCATTGTCGCGATCAACAAGATCGACAAACCCGAGGCCGACCCCGATCGTGTTAAGCAAGGGTTGTTGCAGCACGATCTGGTCGTTGAGGACATGGGCGGCGAGATTCTCGCCGTGCCGGTCTCGGCGAAGGAAAATCTCAACCTGGATAAGCTGGAAGAGACGATTCTGCTTCAGGCGGAATTGCTCGAACTCAAGGCCAACGCGAACCGCCCGGCCGAGGGCGTGGTCATCGAAGCCAAGGTGGAGCGTGGACGCGGTTCGGTTGCAACCGTCCTGGTCCAGCGCGGCACGCTCAACGTCGGCGATGTTTTCGTCGCGGGCAGCGAGTCGGGTCGCGTGCGCGCGCTGGTGAACGACCGCGGCGAGAACGTCGAGAGCGCCGGACCCTCCGTCCCCGTCGAAGTCCTGGGCCTGACCGGAACACCGGTCGCCGGCGACGAGTTCGTTGTGGCCGAGAACGAGGCCCGCGCGCGCGAGGTGGCGGAGTTCCGCATCCACACCAAGCGGGAAAGCGACATAGCGGCCCGGGCCCGCGGCTCTCTGGAGCAGATGCTCAGCCGCATCCAGGAGGGCGAGGCCAAAGAGCTGCCGATCGTCGTGAAGTCGGACGTGCACGGCACACTGGAGGCCATCGTCGGCAGCCTGGAGAAGATTGGCACCGACGAGGTCAAGGTGCGCGTCCTCCACGCGGCGGTGGGCGGCATCAACGAATCCGACGTGACACTGGCCGGCACGACAGAGGCCCTCATCATCGGCTTCAACGTGCGCGCCAATCCGCAGGCCCGCGAACTGGCGCGCCGAGACGCCATCGACATCCGCTACTACTCGATCATTTATAACCTGGTGGATGAAATTAAGGGGATTCTGAGCGGCATGCTCGCCCCGCAGCGGCTGGAGAAGTTCCTCGGATACGCCGAAATCCGCGAGGTGTTCAGCGTTTCCAAGTCCGGCAAGGTCGCCGGCTGCATGGTCACCGACGGCCTGGTGAAGCGCGGCGCGAAGGTGCGGCTGCTGCGCGACAACGTGGTCGTTCACGACGGCGCCCTGAAGACCCTGCGCCGCTTCAAGGACGAGGTGCGCGAGGTCAAGGAAAGCTACGAGTGCGGCATGGCCTTCGAGAACTATCAGGACATTCAGACTGGCGACCAAATCGAATGTTATGAGGTCGAGGAGATCGCGCGCTCCCTTTAGGGCCGAGCGCCCGTGGAGCAGCGGGCGTTTGCGACCGCCTGGTCATAGCCAACAGATGAGGATCGGCCATGGGCGCAAGCCGGAGTAGGCCTCCGAGCCAACGGCAATTGCGTGTCGGCGAGGAAATTCGCCATGCCTTGGTGCGGGTGCTGGGCCGGGGCGACCTCCATGACCCGTTGCTCAGCGAGGCCAATGTCACCATCACCCAGGTCGAGGTGGGTCCTGATCTGCAAAACGCGACCGCTTTCGTCGTGCCCCTCGGCGGCAGCCAATCGGACGAGATCATCCGGGCGCTCAACCGGGCCGCCGGCTACCTGCGCGGCCAGCTGGGCCGGGAGATCCAGCTGCGCCACACGCCGCGCCTTGGCTTCGAGCCCGATCTTTCCTTCGATCTCTCGGACGAGGTCGAACGTCTGCTGCGCAGCCCGCGGGTCCGCCGCGACCTGGCCAGGGCCGAGGAGAGCGCCGGCGAGAGCGGCCCCAAAGACGTTAGGGACCGTGAAGCGGCCCACAACGAGGCCAGCGACGATGGCGCGTAAACGCCGCGGCCGCCCGATTCATGGCTGGGTGGCGGTCGACAAGCCGGTCGGGCCGACTTCGACCCAGGTCGTCGGCCGGGTCCGGCGCATTTTCGACGCCCAGAAGGTGGGACACGGCGGCACGCTCGATCCCATGGCCAGCGGGCTCCTGCCGATCGCCCTCGGCGAGGCGACGAAGACGGTCTCCTATGTCATGGACGCCGAGAAGACCTATCGCTTCACGGTGCGCTGGGGCCAGGCGACCGACAGCGACGACGCCGAGGGCGCGGTGACGGCGGAAAGCCCGCACCGGCCCGATGAGGCTGAAATCCGCGCCGTTTTGCCCGACTTCACCGGACGGCTGAGCCAAGTGCCGCCGATATACTCGGCGGTGAAGGTCGCCGGCCGGCGCGCTTATGACCTGGCACGGGCCCAGGCCGAGTTCGAGCTCGAGGCGCGCGACATCACCATCACCCGCTTCGAGCTTCTCAGCTGTCCCGATCGGGATCATGCGGTCTTCGAGGTCGGTTGCGGCAAGGGGGCGTATATGCGCGCGCTGGCCCGCGATCTGGGCGAGGCGCTGGGGACCCGCGGACACATCGCGGCTTTGCGTCGTATCCGCGTTGGGCCGTTCGAAGAAAACGACGCGATTTCCCTGGAAACTCTAGAATCTCTCGGGCATAGTGCCGCCGCTTTTGAGCACTTGCTTCCCGTCGGAGCGGCGCTGGACGACATCCCGGCCCTGACCCTGACGGCGAGCGAGGCCGATCGCTTACGGTGTGGGCAAGCCGTATCGTTATTGGCGCGCGCCGATCGCGAACGGATCCAACACCTCTCACACGGAGTTGTGGTCTGTGCCATGGCGGCGGATACGCCGGTGGCATTGGCCCGCTACGAGGCCGGCGAGATTCGCCCCATTAGGGTCCTGAACCTATAGAGGCCCCAAACCTTCGGGAGCCGAGTCTGGCCCTCACGCAAATGGAGTGGACGAACCGATGTCGATCACTGCCGAGCGCAAAGGCGAACTGATAACGGAATATGCGACCCATGAGGGCGACACAGGTTCGCCCGATGTTCAGGTCGCCATCCTGACCGAGCGAATTTCGAACCTGACCGAGCACTTGAAGGTGCACAAAAAGGATTTCCACTCCCGCCGGGGCCTGCTGATCATGGTTGGTCAGCGCCGACGCTTGCTGGACTACCTGAAACGAAAGGAATCCGGTCGCTACGACACGCTCATCAAGAGCCTGGGGCTGCGCCGCTAGGCCGGCGCAGACTGGATTCCGGGTCCGAAAGTGGCCGCTTCGGCCGCCAAGCCTCCGCGATCCGGGCAGGGTATGAACGCTCTCAAGACATACACGATGGCATCGCGATTTGGCCGGAGCGATGCCGGGAACGAGTCGGGCCGACGTAAGCGGCGGAGCTTTCGCGCCCGCGCGCCAGCCAGAAGCTGGTGTGCCGTGTGCGCCCACGCCGCTTGCGCGGGTCCGGCTGTGATCTACCGGCCAATGCTGGAAGGACAGAAGGATCATGTTTGAAATTCATCGTAAAGAGCTGGACTGGGGCGGACGCCGCCTGGTCCTGGAAAGCGGGCGCATCGCCCGCCAGGCCGATGGCGCGGTCGTGGTCTCCTATGGCGACACGGTCGTCCTCTGCACCGCCGTGGGCGCCTACGAAGCCAGAGAGGGCATCGATTTCTTCCCTCTGACGGTCAATTACCAGGAAAAGACCTTCGCGGCCGGTAAGATTCCCGGCGGGTTTTTCAAGCGCGAAGGACGGCCCAGCGAGAAGGAGACGCTCACCTCGCGCCTGATCGACCGGCCGATCCGGCCGCTCTTCGCCAAGGGCTACAAGAACGAGACCCAGGTCATCTGCACCGTGCTGAGCCATGACCTGGAGAACGACCCCGACATCGCCGCAATGGTCGGCGCCTCGGCGGCCTTGACCATCTCCGGTTTGCCGTTCCTGGGGCCGATCGCCGGCTGTCGGGTGGGCTACCGCGACGGCGCCTACATTCTCAACCCCGCCGTCGAGGAGGTCGGCGACTCGGAACTCGATCTGGTGGTCGCCGGAACCCGCGACGGCGTGCTCATGGTCGAATCCCAAGCCCGTGAGCTCAGCGAAGAGGTGATGCTGGGCGCGGTGGTCTTCGGCCACGAGCAAATGCAGCCGGTTATCGATGCGATCATCGCGCTGGCCGAGCGTTGCGCGCGCGAGCCGCGCGAGCTGCCGCCGCCGCCGGAGCGGCTCGAAGAGGTCCAGGCCAAGCTGGAATCGGAGTTCGGCGGCGACCTGGCCAGCGCCTATGAGGAGGCGGACAAGATGCGCCGCCGCGAGCTGGTCGACGAGGTCCGCGGCCGCGCGGTGGCTGCGCTCGGCGAGGACGAGGCCGCACTGGCGCTCGCGCCGGCCGTGCTCAAGCAGCTGGAAAGCGGTATCGTCCGCGGCAACATCCTCAAGACCGGCAAGCGTATCGACGGCCGCGGCACCCGCGACGTGCGGCCGATCCTGGGCGAGGTCGGCGTCCTGCCGCGCACCCACGGCTCGGCCCTGTTCACCCGCGGCGAGACCCAGGCGCTGGTTACCACCACCCTGGGCACCGGCCAGGACGAGCAGATCATCGACGCGCTCGATGGCGACTATCGCCAGCACTTCATGCTGCACTACAACTTCCCGCCCTATTCCGTGGGAGAGGTCAAGCGGATGATCCCGCCGGGCCGACGCGAGATCGGGCACGGCAAGCTGGCCTGGCGGGCGCTCAAGCCGGTCATGCCCTCGCCGGAGGACTTCCCCTATACGGTGCGGGTCGTCTCGGAGATCACGGAATCCAACGGCTCCTCCTCCATGGCGACGGTTTGCGGCTCGTCGCTCGCCATGATGGATGCCGGCGTTCCGATCGACCGCCCAGTGGCCGGCATCGCCATGGGCCTCATCAAGGAAGACGACGGGGTGGCCGTTCTCTCGGACATTCTGGGCGACGAGGATCATTTGGGCGACATGGACTTCAAGGTGGCGGGCAGCGAGAAGGGCGTGACCTCGCTGCAGATGGACATCAAGATCACCTCGATCACCAAGGAGATCATGGCCGAGGCGCTCGACCAGGCGCGCGAGGGCCGGTTGCATATCCTCGGCGAGATGGACAAGGCGCTGGACCACGCACGCGAGGGCGTATCCGATCACGCGCCGCGCATCACCATCATCAATATCCCGCGCGAGAAGATCCGCGAGGTGATCGGCACCGGCGGCAAGGTGATCCGCGAGATCACCGAGACGACCGGCGCCAAGATCGATATCGACGACGACGGGACGGTGAAAGTGGCCGCCGTCGACCAGAGCCAAGGCCAAGCCGCAGTCGACTGGATCAAATCCATCACCGCCGAGCCGGAGGTGGGCGTGATTTATAACGGCAAGGTGGTCAAGGTCGTGGATTTCGGCGCCTTCGTGAACTTCATGGGTGCGCGCGACGGCCTGGTCCACATCAGCGAGTTGGCGCCCCAGCGGGTCAAGACCGTGGGCGATGTGGTCCAGGAAGGCGACATGGTCAAGGTCAAGTGCATCGGCATCGA
>JAUVQB010000032.1 GCA_030598385.1 Alphaproteobacteria bacterium
CATGAGCGAAGCTCAATACTTCCTATCGCGTGTCCCGCCTTATGCTGCCCATCCTGACATCGGTTTCTTCCATATTCATGGCCGTGCTGCTGTTCATGCTCGGCAACAGCCTCCTGAGCATCACCCTACCGCTGAAGATGGAGGCGGCGGGGGTTGCCAACGAGCTGACCGGCGTGGTCATGGCGGCCTATTTCGCCGGACTTCTGGCGGGCTGCATCTATGGCAAGGCGCTGATCTTCCGGGTCGGCCATATCCGCGCCTTCGCCGGCCTCTCGGCGCTCAACGTCGGCGCCATCCTCGGCCATACCATGATCTTCGATCCGGTGGCCTGGGCGGTCTTGCGCTTCGTCTCCGGGCTCTGTATCGCCGGCATCTTCTCGGCCCTGGAAAGCTGGCTCAACGACCGGGTGGACAACACCAACCGCGGGCGCGTGCTCGGCGTCTACATGGTGATCACCTATTGCGCCATGGCCCTCGGGCAGTTTTCGATCAACGTCTGGGATCTGGAGACGGCGGGCGGCTTCATCGCCGCGGCCTTCCTGACCAGCTTGGCGATTGTGCCCGTGGCGCTGACCCGCGCCGAGGCGCCGAGCCTCGCCAAGGCGGCCTCCATCACCTTGGCCGAGCTTTACCGGATCTCGCCCCTGGCGGTGACCAGCGCGGTTTGCTCGGGCTTGATGCTCGGCGCCTTCTGGGGCATGGGCGCGATCTTCGGGCGGGAGATCGGGCTAACGGTCTTCGAAACGTCGCTGTTCACCGGCAGCTTCATCTTGGGCGGCCTGCTGTTGCAGATTCCCATCGGGCGGCTGTCCGACCGCTTCGACCGGCGCACCGTGCTGTGCAATGTCCTGGCCGGCGCCATCATGGCCTGCTTCGCGGGCCTCGCCGCCGGCCGGCTGGGCGATCCCCTGCCGGTCGTGCTGACGCTGGCGGCGCTCTTGGGCGGTGCGATCAGCAACGTCTATCCGCTCTCCATCGCCCAGGCCTTCGATTACCTGGACCGCGACCGCTACGTCGCCGGGGCAAGCCGCATACTGATGGCCTTTTCGGTCGGCGCCGTTGCCGGGCCGCTCATCTGCTCGACCGCCATGAGCTGGCTCGGGCCGCACGCCTTCTTCGGCTATATCGGCGTCGTGGCCGGCCTGCTCACCGCCTTCGTGCTCTACCGCATGGGCCGCCGCAAGCCGCTGCCGGTCGAAGAACAGCGGGACTTCGTGGCCCTGCCGCGCATGTCGCCGATCGGCGCCGAGATGCATCCGGACGCCACCGACGCCGCGGACGCCACAGCAGCGGACGAGCCGGAACCCGCGATGCCGGCCGATTGATGCTTGGATTCGGTTGCTTTGTAGCGGCGGCTTACGCCAGGTCGTAGGCGACCATCTGAACGCTCTTGGCCTCGGGGTCGTATTGACGCCGCCCGCTGGTCTCCAGGGACTGCCCATAGACGTGGAGGGTATAGGAGATTTCCTCGCCGCTGTTGTCGACGCTGTGAATGTCCTCGGTGGTCAGGGTGAGGGCCTCACCCGGACTCACGAGCTTGGTCTCGACCTTGTCGATCTCGGCGTAACCGGGCCGCGACCCGTCGTCCAGGCGCCGCCACAGCGAATTGTGCTCATTGCCCGCGATGCCGACGACAACGGACCAGGTGCCGTGGTCGTGGGGCGGGACGCCGTGTCCCGGCTGCCAGGCGCCGAGCACGATGAGAAGCCCATCGTCCGGCGCCTGATAAAGCTCCAGGTCGCCCATGCCGTATTTTTCGTTCCAGGCGAAGTCGGCCGCCGCCGGACGGGTCATCTCCGCCGCGAACTTCTGGGCCAGCGGCGCGACGGCCATGAGCACGTCGTCCTCGCTGCCGGCAGCGGTCAGAACGAACTCCAGGTCGCTGACGAAATGCTCGAGGGGATAGCTGCTCATGGCGCAGGAGACTAGCGCCCCGGACACACGCGGGACAACCGCGAACTGCAGGATTTCATTCTGGCGAGGCCCGGTATCCCGTGCTATCGCTCGCCCCCGCACGCAACTCGGGAATCGGAGCCGCCGCAATGGCCATCAAGGGCATCCTCTTCGACAAGGACGGCACCCTGCTCGACTATGTCGCCACCTGGATGCCGCTCAATCACAAGGCAGCCTTGGCGGCGGCCGGCGGCGACCAGGGTTTGGCCGACCGGCTGCTGGCGGCGGGCGGCTACGACGCGGCCGCCGGCCGGGTGCTGAGCGGCAGCCCGCTGGCGGCCAGCACGAACCGGGAGATCGCCGCGTGCTGGGCGGAGCTGATGCCCGGCTGCGATCTTGAGGAACTGGCCCGCCAGGTCGAGCGGATCTTTACCGAAGGCGGCCGCCATTCCGCGACGCCAGTGGCAGAGCTGGGACCCCTGCTCGCGCGGCTGAAGGCCCGGGATCTCAGCCTCGGCGTGGCGACAAGCGACAGCGAGGCCGGCGCCCACGCGACCCTGGCCCACTTCGGAGTCATCGAGCAGCTCGATTTCCTCGCCGGCTACGACAGCGGCTATGCGCCCAAGCCGAGTCCCAACCTGGTCGCCGGCTTTTGTCGCGCGACCGGGCTGCAGGCCGCCGAGGTTTGCGTCGTGGGCGACAATCTGCACGATCTCGAGATGGGCCGCGCGGCGGGCGCCGGCCTGGTGGTCGGGGTGCTGACCGGCACCAGCGATTACGGCGACCTGGCGCCCTTCGCCGACCGCGTGCTCGACAGCATCGTCGAGCTCGAGGCGCTGCTGGACGAGATCGCCGCGGCCTGAGGCGGGTTTATTCGTGAGACTGAGCAGCTCGTATCGATCTTTAGATGTCGCGGGACCAGCCCCGCGCGCAGCGCCCGGCTACGCCGCCCCCCTTCCAGTGCGGTAGTGTCTCAGTTTGAAATTTATTGCGCTGAACGCGCAAAGCAGACCCGAATGTCCGATGTTGGGGGCAATGCGGGCGTCAGAGGGTGGGGTCTTTGACGTCTGGGTTTAGCCAAGAAGAGACCTTAGAGCCGGTCCTTGCCTTCCCAAGGGTCTGCTCGCTTGGACGGTCGGCGAGACCATGATGGCCCGGCTGCTCACCTACTTCGCGGCGCGCGAGAAGGATTCCAGCCGGCGCAGCGACATCGAGGCCGGCATGGCGAAGCTGCTGGCCGCGCGGGTCCGCGGGGTCTTGACCAGCAGACGGAATTGAGCAGGGCAGCTATGCCCGAAGTTTCCGGCGCGGCTAGTCCGCCTTGATCATGATCGGCTCGCCCTTGGGACCGACCTGGATTACCAGAAGCTCGGTGCTGCTGTCTGCGCTCAAGTTTTCGCCGATCATCTTCATGCCGGGGATTTCGTAATAGACTTCGCCGGCGTTGATCGTGCGCGTTCCCTCGTCGGTCTGGACGGTCAAGGAGCCAGAAAGGACGTAGACGAAGACGTCGCCCGTGTGATAATGCCGCCCGCCCTTGAATCCCGGCGGCAGCTTGAAGTGGATGGCATTGGCCTCCAGACCGCTTCCGGCTGCCAATCCTTCCTGTTTCAGAAGCGCGGTCTTCTCCGCCTTGGGTGCGGTATATTCCTCGCCGGTTTGGCCGTGCACCCCAACTGGCGCGGCGATCAGCGCAAGCGCAAAGACCGACAACATGGCAATGACGGATTTTCGCATCCTAGATAACCCCCCCGAAATCAGAGAAAAGATACAACGCGGCTTGTACAGCGCATTATTTCGCTTGGATTTTCCCAGGCAAGCCCTGACAACTACACAGAACGGTAGCACAAGTGCGCATCGGTCGGAAGCGCGCCAGACCAGCTTGCCGCCGATCTTAATCACCTTCTCGTATCGAGCACCCCCGATCGCGAATCAATCGCGCCACACCAACTGTCCGGACGTTATTATGGTAAAATGTCCGATCCGAAATTAAACTCAACCAGAGGCAGCCACGGACCTCTAATCCGCTGGATACTTCCGACCATTGGCGCGGCATTCGCGGTTATCGCGCTGTTTTGGCTATACCAAGACCTCGACCTTGAACGATTTCTTTCCGCCATCGCCACGGCTGAGCTGGTTTGGCTTTATGTTTTAGCCGGCACCATTCTTCTCGAACAATTGGCTCGAGGCTGGAAATGGCGACAAATTCTGTTCGATCTGAAACCGATTTCGAGTGTAAGGCTGTTTGGCGCGATCCTCGCGGGCTATGGCGTCGCGATCCTCATTCCCTTGGGCATCAGCCCACTTGTACGGTCATGGCTGATCGCGCGGTTGGAAGGCTTGCGTTGGGCCTGTGTTCTGATGACATCGGCCATAGAGCGCTTTCTTGACGGGGTCGTATTTGCGCTGTTTGCCGCGTTCGTCGCGATGGTTGGCCAAATGCCAAATGTCGACGGCGATGTAAGGGCCGGCCTTGCTGTTGCGGGCGGTTTGAACCTCCTTTTATTTTCCGTACTGCTTTACTTTCTGTTTGTCGGTCGCTCGCCGTTGGGTCGAGAGGACGCACGGATAAGCCGGTGGATCGACTGGCTGGCTGCCAGGGGTGGCGGGCGCCTTGAAGGGCTGCGGACGGCGATCCGAGAAGGCATCATTTGGCCGCGCGATCGCCGCCGCCAAATTGGTGCGGTGCTGGCAAGCGTTCTGATGAAGATCATCGCGGCCACGCATTTCCTGTGGGCGGGTCTGGCGATCGGTATCGTCCTGACACCCTTGGACTACCTGTTTCTCATGGTTTTTGCGGGATTTGCATTGGTGCTCGCCCGTTTTATTCGCGTGCCTGGGGGATTCGTCATTGGATCCGGTTTCGCGCTAAAACTGCTTGGCGTCCCCGACGAACAGGCGCTGGCGATGATCCTGTTCAATCAAGTTCTTTCCATGGTTCTGATGGTGGGGCTCGGCCTGCTGTTTCTGTGGAGGAGCGGCGTCGATATTCGGGAAGCGCGCAACGCGGAGGCGAAGGTCGATGCCTCTGCCTGAAAGAAACCAGAGGATTCGGGACGCTTTTTCGACGGCCTGCACAAGGCCGGACTGCCGGAGTGGTAGTAGCCTGCTCCACTTCCGCTGTGGGTCAGAGTCGGACGAAAGCGCAAGGCCTCAATCACGACCGCTGTTGAAGGTTGAGCGGCCGTAACCGACGCGAAAACGGACGTCCAGGGCATCGCTTCGGCAGGATTTCAAACTGATACACCATTCCCAGCGCGGAGCACTCGGGCTGGCCCAGACACTGAGATAGTTCAAGGCCGGCGGCGGCCGCGGCGGCGCCCGGAGCGCGCGTCTGCGGCGGACTCTCCGGCGTCTTCCTCGGCGGCGAGTTGTTTCTGCGCCCCGGCGGAGACCTGGCCGAGGCGGGCGATGACCGCCTCCAGGGCCGGATGCCCGCCCGGTTCGTGGGCCGTGAGGGCGGCGTGCATGGCCGAGACATGGGCCGGCGTCGTGCCGCAGCAGCCGCCGATGATGCGCACCCCGGCATCCCGGCAGAGGCGCGCGTAATCGGCCATCAGATCAGGCGTTCCCGAATAACGGATCTGCCCATCGACGTATTCGGGGATGCCGCAGTTGCTCTTGGCCACCAGTACATCGCCCGGCTCGGCGGCCTCGGTCATGTTGAGGAGCGCCGCCATCAGCTCGGAGGCGCCGGTTCCGCAATTGCCGCCGAAGGCCATCGGCCCAGGCTCGAGCTCGTGCATCAGGCGCGCGACGCGGGTCGGGCGAACACCCATCATGGTGCAGCCATTGGTGTCGAAGCTGAGGGTGCAAACGTAGGGCAGGCCCGCCCGTTCGGCCCCCTTGATGGCGGCGCGCAGCTCCTCTTCCGAGGACATGGTCTCGATCCACAGGACATCGGCGCCGCCCGCGGCCAAGGCCGCACCCTGCTCGGCGAAGGCGTCCGCCGCGTCCTCCTCCGAGAGCGGGCCGATCGGCGCCAGGATCTCGCCCGTCGGCCCCATGGAGCCGGCCACCACCACGTCGCGCCCGGAGGAATCGGCCGACCGGCGCGCGATGGCCGCCGCCGCGCGGTTGATTTCGGCGACCCGGTCCTGGGCCTTGTGCAACTTCAAGCGATGGCGGGTGCCGCCGAAGGAGTTGGTGAGGATGATGTCGGAGCCGGCTGCGATGAAGGCCTCGTGGAGGGCGGCAACCCGCTCCGGATGATCACAATTCCACAGCTCCGGAGCATCGCCGGTTTCCAGGCCCGCGGCGAAATAATTGGTGCCCGTCGCCCCGTCGGCCAGCAGCCAAGGGCGCGCGTCCAGCAGTTGTTGCAGCCGATTGGGCATGAGCGGCGGCCTTTCCGCAGAATGGAATGCAAAGCTCTTAGGTTTCGGCGTTGATGGTGCGCTGGCTCCTGGCCGAGACGTTAGAACCGGCGGGCCAAGGGATCAAGGACCGGCCCTAAACCCTGCCTCAGGCGCCGGCGTTAGTCTTTGGGGCCGTAGGGGCTCTTGGTCTTCTTGAGATGGATGCGGATCGGCGTGCCGGGCAGATCGAAGTCCTCACGCAGCGCGTTCTCCAGATAGCGCAGATATGACCTCGGCAAGGCCTCCGGCTTGGAACAGGAGACAGCAAAGGTCGGCGGGCGGGTGCGCGCCTGGGTGATGTACTTGAGCCGGATCCGGCGGCCCCTCGACGCCGGCGGCGGGTGATGGGCGATGACCTCGGCGAGCCAGCGGTTGAGGGTCGCCGTCGGCACCCGCCGGTTCCACACCTCGTAGGCGGCGAAGACCGCCTTCATGAGGCGATCCAGCCCCTCGCCCCGGAGCGCCGAGACCGGGACCACCGTCACGCCGCGGGTCTGCGGCAGGGACCGCTTGAGCCGGTCGCGCAAGGCGCGCAGGGCGCCTTCCCGGTCCTGGCAGACGTCCCACTTGTTCAGCGCGATCACCAACGCGCGGCCCTCGTCCGCGATCTGCCGGGCGATGGTGAGGTCCTGCTTTTCCAGCGGGGCCTCCGCTTCGGTCTCGACCATCAACACCGCCACCTGAGCGAACTGCAGGGCGCGCAGGCTGTCGGCGGTCGAGATCTTCTCGAGCCGCTCGGTGATCCGGGCGCGCCGGCGCAAGCCGGCCGTGTCGACCAAGCGAATCTCCCGCCCCCGGTAATGCCAGGGCACGGCAATGGCGTCGCGGGTGATGCCGGCCTCGGGGCCGGTCAGGAGGCGGTCCTCGCCGATCAGGTGATTGACCAGGGTCGACTTGCCGACATTCGGCCGGCCGACGATCGCCATGTGCAGCGGCCCCGCGGGCCGGGCGGCCTCGTCGGCTCCCCGCATATCCTCCTCGCCCGCCTCACGTTCCCTCAGATAGGGCCGGACGGCCTCCACCAGATCGGCCAGGCCGAGGCCGTGCTCGGCCGACAGGGGCACCGGCTCCCCCAGACCCAGGCTATAGGCCTCGAGCAACCCCGCTTCGCTTTGCCTGCCTTCGCACTTGTTGGCCACCAGCACCACCGGCCGGCCCCGCTCGCGCAGCACCTGGGCGAAGATCTCGTCCACCGGCGTGACCCCGGCCCGCGCGTCGATCAACAGGAGGGCCACATCGGCATCATCGAGGGCGCGTTCGGTTTGGCCACGCATGCGGGCCTGCAGGCTGTCGTCCCGGACGTCCTCGAACCCCGCCGTGTCGATCACCCGGAAACCGAGATCGAAAAGCTGCCCGTCGCCCTCGCGGCGGTCCCGGGTCACGCCCGGCTCGTCATGCACCAAGGCCTGGCGCTTGCCGACCAGCCGGTTGAACAGGGTGGATTTGCCGACATTCGGCCGACCCACGATGGCGACGGTCTCGGACATGGCAGTGAGTAATGCGGCCGCCCCTGCGGCGTCAGCGGATCGCCACGAGGTCGGCGTCCTCGGTCAGGATATAAAGGGTGTTGTTGGCCACCACCGGCGCGACGGTCGGCGTGCCCGGCAGACGGAGGCGGCCCAGCAACTCGCCGGTGTAAGGGGAGATCGAGATCGCGTCGCCGGTGGAAGAGGTCACGATCAGGCGGTCGCCGGCCAGCACCGGGCCGAACCAGCCGATCGGGCCCTCCAGGTCCTCCGGGTCCTCGAACCGCGGCAGCGCGCGCACCCAGCGGACCCGGCCGGACTGGCGCACCACGCAGATCAACTCGGATTCGGTGGTCAAGAGGAAGATGAAATCGCCGGCCGTCCAGGGCATCTGGACGCCGCCAGCCTCCAGCTCCCACGCCCGGATACCGCGCCTGAGATCGATCGCCACCATGCGCCCGGCATGGCTGATGGCCAGGACCAGCCCCCGGTCGATCACCGGCAGTCCTTTGATTTGGGCCAAGTTGGACACCGGATCGAAGCGGTTCACCGGCGTCAGCACATCGCTCCACAGCTCGCGCCCGTTCTCCACCAGGAGAGCGTGCAGCTCGCCAGAGGAGTACGGCACGACCACCACCGAGCCGGCCACCGCCGGGCTCGCGCCGCCCAGCAGGCCGGCAATCTCCTGGACGCCCGTGTGCTCCCACAGCCGGCGCCCATTGTCGGCGGCAAGCGCGAAAGTGCGGTTGTCGAGAGTCGTGGCAAAGACCCGCCCGCCGCTCACCGTCGGGGCCGCCCGCATCGGGCCCGTGACCCGCTGTTGCCAGATGATCTCTCCCGATTGCGCGTCGAGCGCAAAGATGATCGCAAATCCCGTGGTGACGAAGAGGCGGCCGTCCTCGTAGGCCAGGCCGCCGCCGAAGTAGCCGCCGTCCTCTTCCTCCAGCTCCACATCCGTGCGCCACAGCCGGCGGCCGGACTCGCTATCGAAGGCGGTGACCAGCGAGCGGGCGTCCATGGTGTATACGGTGCCGCCGACAACCAGCGGCTGGGCCAGGATGTGACGGTCGTCGCCCGAGCCCTCGCCGACATCCGATTTCCACTTGCGCTTCGGCGTATCGCCGAGCTGAAGGTGATACATGGCATGGGCCGCGGAGCCGCCGGCTTGCGGCCAAGCGTCATTGACATAGGGCGGCGGCAGGCTCACGTCGAGCTCCGTGATCGCCCGGTCCGGGCTCAGGCCCCGATCGACGGCCAGGATCGATACCCGCTTGCCCGGCAAGGGCCGGTCGGTTTCACTTTTACCCAGGAAGGTACCGCAGCCCGAGAGCAGCACCAGCCCGGCCAGGCCGAGAACCGGGAGCGCCGCCGGGCCTATTCTCGGGCGCCTCATTGCGGCCGGCTCTCCGCGAGCGACGCCAGCACCTGTGCCGCGCGGGCCCGCAAGCCCGGCGGCGCCGTGAGGTCGTCTGCGATCTCGGTATAGATTTGCCGGGCCTCCTCGCGGTTGCCTTCGCGCAGCGACAAGACGGCGTTCAGCTCCATGGCGAGCGGCCGGAAACCGTTGCCCGCCACCAAGAGCGGCTCCAGCGTCGCGCGCAGTTCGACGGGGTCTCCGTCGTCGATCTGGTGCATGACGAAATTGAGCCGCGCCACACCCTGCAGAGCCGGCCCGGCGGCGTCGCTCGCGGCCAAGGCCTGCCAGGCGGCCAAAGCCTCGCCCCGCCGGCCGTCCTCGGCCAGCAGGCGGGCGCGCTCGAAGGCCGCCAAGGTGCCATAGCTGCCGTCCGGCTCGCCGAGCTCGGCCAGGGCCGCCACCGCCGCATCGCTCTGCCCGTCGGTGGCCAGCTCGAGGGCCGCGTTGAATTGATCCGATCGCTCGGAGCGGCGTTGGAGATCCCAGTCCCGCCACAAATTATGGCCCAGGGTGCCCAACACGATGGCCACGGCGAAGCCGATGAAGTACGGCCCGTATTTCCTCGC
>JAUVQB010000427.1 GCA_030598385.1 Alphaproteobacteria bacterium
CGCCGCCGGCCGGGCGCGACCTGGTGTTGACGACGGACGCCATGATCGAGGGCGTGCACTTCCTGCCCGATCAGCCGCCGGGCCTGGTGGCCCGCAAGTTGCTGCGGGTCAACCTCTCCGACCTGGCCGCCATGGGGGCCGTACCGCTGGGCTACCTGGTGACGGCGGCCTGGCCCGAGGCCAGGGACGAGGCCTGGGTCGCCGGCTTCGCCGAGGGCCTGGGCGAGGACCAGGCGATCTTTCCGGTCCAACTGCTGGGCGGCGACACCACCCGGACGGCGGGGCCCGTGGCGCTTTCCTTGACCGCGGTGGGCACGGTGCCGGCCGGCGGCGGCCTCCGGCGCAGCACGGCGCGGGCCGGCGATTTTTTGTTCGTATCGGGCACGATCGGCGATTCGGCGCTGGGGCTGCGGGTCTTGCGCGGTGAATTTGCGGCGCTTGACGACGGCGACCGGGCGGCGCTCGTGGTGCGCCACCGGCTGCCCGAACCGCGCCTCGCCTTGGGCCAGGCGTTGCTCGACGAGGGCCTGGCCACGGCGGCCATCGATCTATCGGACGGCCTGGTCGCCGATATCGGCCATATTGCCGAGACCTCGGGTGTCGCCGCCTGCATCGAGGCGGCCGCGATACCCCTGTCGGCGGCGACCGGCCGGGCAGTGGCGGGCGATCCGGGTCTGCGCGAGGCCTTGTTCGGCGGCGGCGAGGACTATGAGCTTGCCTTCGCGGCGGCGCCCGGGCAGGGCGAGGCGATTGCCGCGCTTGCCGAACGCCTGGCTTTGCCGATCACGCGGATCGGAGCCCTGGAGGCCGGTCGGGGTGTGACGCTGGTTGACGAGTCCGGCGCGGAAGTGCCCCTGGCCTCCGCCGGCTGGACCCACTTCTAATAGGGCAGGGCAGGGCGGCGGCGGCCGTCCCCGAAATGCCAGCCCGAGAGAACGCAGACGGCTTGCCTTAGTCTGGCAGGTCTGGCATTTTCCGCGCGCCTTTTTTGGGGCCGTCCTGTGGCGGCCTCCCAGGCGCGGCCTCTCGGTCCATCACAAGAGCGGGGCAATGCGGCGGTAGGGCGTTGGCGCGATCCTTAAAACCGGAGCCGGCTGGTTTCGGGCTAGCAAAAAATAGGGGAAATCGAAATGGCGGCGCAGTTGATCTTTGTCATCGCATGCGGACTCCTGGCTCTGGGTTACGGCGTCTGGGCATCGCGCACGATCCTGGCGGCCAGCCCGGGCAGCGAGCGCATGCAGGAGATCGCCGGTGCGATCCAGGAGGGCGCGCGCGCCTACTTGAATCGGCAGTACACGACGATCGCCCTGGTGGGCGCGGTCATCTTCGTGATCCTGTCTCTGCTGTTGGGGCTGCAAACCGGGATCGGATTTCTGGTTGGAGCCATCTTGTCGGGCTCCGCCGGCTATATCGGGATGTATATCTCGGTGCGCGCCAACGTGCGCACGGCCGAGGCGGCGCGCCAGGGGCTCGAAGAGGGCCTCGGCGTGGCTTTCCGGGCCGGCGCGGTGACCGGCATGTTGGTGGCGGGCCTGGCCTTGCTGGCGGTCGCTGGCTACTACACCGTGCTGCTCATCATAGGAAGTGAGGGCCGCGAGCTGGTCGACGCGCTGGTCGGCCTGGCGTTCGGCGCCTCGCTGATCTCGATCTTTGCGCGCCTTGGCGGCGGCATTTTCACCAAGGGCGCGGACGTCGGCGCCGATCTGGTCGGCAAGGTCGAAGTTGGGATTCCCGAGGACGATCCGCGCAATCCCGCGGTGATCGCAGACAACGTGGGCGACAACGTGGGCGACTGCGCCGGCATGGCGGCCGACCTGTTCGAGACCTATGTGGTCACCGTGGTGGCCACCATGGTGCTCGGGTCGATCCTGTTCGCTGGCTCGGAGGTGCTCTCCGACTTCATGGTTTATCCGCTCACTATCGGCGCGATCTGCATCATCACGTCCGTGATCGGGACCTTTTTCGTCCGCCTGGGCGGTTCCGACAACATCATGGGCGCGCTTTACAAGGGCTTCATTACCACCGGCGTGCTCTCCGCCGTGGGTC
>JAUVQB010000033.1 GCA_030598385.1 Alphaproteobacteria bacterium
ACCATGGGCTGGCCGGCGACCTCGGCCAGCAGCTTGTTGGCTCTGCCCATGCGGGTAGACTGGCCGGCCGCCAAGACGACGGCGGCGATCCGCGGGGCCCGCGCCGCGCCGGGCACGGCCTCCGACGTTTCCTCCGCCGCCCCCTCGACCGCCCCCTCGACCGCCTGGGCGCGGGGCAGGGGCCGGGCCGCGGTCTCCTTCAACAGGCCGCCGGCGCCCATGGCCATGACCTCGGCCGGGCCTACCTCGAGACCCGCCACCAGGCGCTGCAGCACCCAGTCGAAGCCGTTCAGCTTGGGCGAGCGGGCGCAGCCGGGCAGGCCGAGGACCGGCGTCTCCTCGACGCGCCCAAGGAGGATCAGGTTGCCCGGGTCGACCGGCATGCCGAAGTGTTCGATCGCGCCGCCCGCGGCCACGATGCCGGCCGGCACCACGTCGCGGCGGTCGACGATGGCCGAGGCGCCGGAGACCAGCACGATCTCCGCTCCGGCATCATGTAGATCCGCGATCTCTCGCGCGATCTCGTCCGCTTGGTGCCCGCAGCGCGTCTCGCTCAAGAGCCGGCAATCGAGCGCGGCCAGGCGGCCCTCGACGGCGGCGCGGGTCTTGTCCAGCAGGCTCGCCTTCAGGCCGGGCAGGCGGGTTTGAACCAATGCGACCCGGCGCGGCCGGAAGGCGGCGACCCTGAGAATCGGAGGGCCGTCCCGGGCTCCGTCTTGGGCCCCGTCTTTTGCGGTGGCGAGGGCGCGGTCCAGCAGCTCGCCGGGAACCGCGAAGGGGATGATCTTGATGGTGGCCGCCATCTGACGGGCCTCCACCGGCGCGTAGGGCGGCAGGGTGGCGACCGTCACCGCCTCGTCCAGAAGATTGAGCTCGTCGAGGCGCTCGCGGTCGGCCAAGAGCAAGCCGCGGGCCTCGGCCATCAGGTTGCAGCGGCCGGTGAAGGCGGCGCTCGCCCGCAAGCCCGGACCGCGGAGCGCACCAGCGATGGCTTCGGCGGCCCGGTCCTCGTGCACGTCGCCCGGCTCAAGCCGTGCCGCCACGACGCTCTCGAGGCCGGCGGCGGCCAGGGCGGCGATATCCTCGGCGCTCAACCTGCGCCCCTTCTTGAAGTTGATTCCCTGTTGCACGACCGAATGGGCGAGCAGCGTGCCCTCCGCGTGCGTGAGCGGCATATCGCCGAAGATCACGGCGTGGCTCCGGCTGGGGCCGGCCCAGCGCGGCGCACCTGGATGATCTGGGCGAGGATCGAGACGGCGATCTCCGCCGGGCTCTTGGCGCCGATGTCGAGCCCGACGGGGCCATGGATGCGGGCGAGCGCCGCCGCGTCGAAGCCCTGCGCGCGCAGCCTCTCCAGGCGCCGTTCCTGGGTTCGCCGGCTGCCCAGGGCGCCGATGTAGAAGGCCGGCGAGGCGAGCGCCGCCGCAAGCGCGGGGTCGTCCAATTTGGGATCGTGGGTCAGGGTCACGATCGCCGTCCGGTGGCCCGGCGCGAGGGTCCGGAGCGCCTCGTCGGGCCAATCGGTGATCAGCGCGACGTCGGGAAACCGCTCGCCGCTGGCCCAGGCCCGGCGCGGGTCCACCACCGTCACGTCGTAACCCGCGGCGACCGCGAGCGGCACCAACTGCTGTGCGATGTGCACCGCCCCCACGACGACGAGGCGCAGCGGCGGGTTGAACACCTGGATGAAGCGGTTTGCGTGCGGATCGAGAGCGCTGCGGTCGTCCCGGACAGCCTTCAGGATGTCCGCCACCTCAGCCTCGCCGAGCGCCAGGGCGCCGGCGACATCGCCCGCCTCGATCAGCGCCTGGTCGCCGCTCTCCAGGTCGGTGACCAGCGCCGCCGGGCGCTTGCCCGCCTGGAGCCTCAGCAGACGGTCGAGCAGGTCGCGCTGCATGGATTCCGTTTCACTCCCCCCCGTATCATTCCAAGGGCTCGACGTAGACGCGCACCGCGCCGCCGCAGGCCAATCCGACCTCCCAGGCCATTTCGTCTGTCACGCCGTATTCGAGCAGCTTCGTTCCGCCCCCCGCCATCACGCCTTGGGCTTCGTGCACGACGGCGCCCTCGATGCAGCCGCCGGAGACCGAGCCGACCATGCGGCCGCGCTCGTCGACGGCGAGCTGGCTGCCGACAGGGCGCGGCGAGGAGCCCCAAGTCGCAATCACCGTCGCCAGGGCGACCTTCAGGCCTTCGTCCTGCCAGCGCGCCGCCGCAGACAGCACGTCATCGGCGGGCAGATCCTTCGCTTCGGAAGATCGCTGGTTCGGTGAAGGGGGTGGTTCGCTCATCCTCTCATCCTGCATCTTGGGCCCGAATCCTCTTCGCCAGAATCGTCCTTCGCGACGGACCAGTCTAATGCGTCGGGCCTTCCTCGGCGACCACTCCGGCCACTCCGGTCACTCCGGTCACCGGGATCGGGGTCAAGCGCCATTTTTCCGAAACTTGCCGGACAGATAACGCTGCAGTTGCCAAATCGGTTCTTCGAACGGACTGAGCGCCCCTTGCCGCGCCGCTCGCGCTTTCAGGCCGCCCGTCATCTGCGCCAGCAGCGCCAGGTCTTCTCGATGAAAGGTATCGAACATCTCGAACTCTAGCGGCAGCTTCGCCTCGGCGCCCGCGGCCTGCAACAGCTCCTCGTGGATGAGCTCGTAGGTGGTAAGCGAGGTGGACTCCGGCCCGGTCGGCAGGATACGGAAGACATAGGCCCGATCTTCGACCAGGAAGCCGGTCAGGCTGGGCAAGACGGACAGCACCAATGAGGCTTCCAGATCCGCGTCCGCGAGCCCGGGAATGGCCCCGAGGCCGTCTGTGCCGGCGCCGGCCTCGCGGTGCACCCGGCGCGCCAAATAGTCCTCGCTGTTCGGAAACCGCAGCATCGTTGTCCCAGCCGGAGCCGACTCGGTTTTGTGGGTGTTCGCCGGCCAGATCGGCTCCAACGAGCGGGCGTGGGTGCCTATGTGGTGATAACCCTCGACGAAATTCTCCACCATGACCTTCCAGTTCCACGGCGCCGGCCAGTCCTGCTTGCGCACGACGCCCATCTCCGCCAGGCGCCAATTGCTGAGGCGCGTGTCGAAATGCCCCAGGCGCTCCGCCAAGGGTCTCGCGTCCGGGTCGAAGGTGACGAAGATGAAGCCGTTCCAGATCTCGTGGCGGAATTCCGGCAAGGCGCAGTTCTCCGGATGGAAAACCTCGGAGCCGTCCATCAGGGGTGCGTTGCGAAGCTTGCCCGAGAGTTTGTAGGACCAGTGATGATAGGGGCAGACGAAGCCACGGATCCGCCCCGCATGCGTCTCCGGCCGCATGTCCACGCCGCGATGCCGGCACACGCGTGAAAGGACGCGGACGTTGGCTTCCTCGTCCCGTACCAGGAAGAGCGGCTCGTCCAGCACGTCGACACAGAGATAGCTGCCCTCCCGCGGCAGCTCCGAGACGTGGCCCAGGAACAGCCAATCCGTCTCATGAACCCTGGCGCGCTCGAGTGTGAACCAGTCCGGGTCGTAATAGGTTTCCGGCGGCAGCGTGATCCGCGATCCTTGCGGTCGGCCGGCGCAGTCGTGGAGCTGCGTCTCCAGCCGCTCCATCCGGTTCGCCCTATCGTTCGTCATTCGCCTGCTCTCGCCAAGTCCGGGCTCATGATCCAAGCCGTTCAATCCGGCACCCTATTCGGCTTGGATTTCCTCGCGCATCCAGGCGAACATTTGGCGCTCGAGGTCGATGTAGCCGGGTTCGGCAAGGAGCGCCTCCTTCTGGGTGTCGGCCGGCCCGAACCAGACCAGCAGTAGCGGGATGAAGGAGCCCGCCGGCAGATAGCGCGCGCCGGAAAAGGTCGGGTTGATCGCGGCGCGCATGTTGGCGAAGCAGCCCATGAAGACGTCCAGCGGGATCGCCAGGGCGCAAGCCGCGAAGAAGCTCACGAAGATGCGATAGACGCTGATGCCGATGTCGCTCAAATAGCCCTTCTCGGCGATCAGCCAGTAATGCGTCGCGATCACGTGCTGGGGCGACGGCGGAACCCGGCGGCTTTCCTCCGCCGTCAGATAATGGGCCGCTTCCCAAATTCCGAAAAACACCAGCACCCCCAGCACCCCCAGCACCCCATAAACCAGCGCCTGGTTTCGCGTCACCGGGCTCAACAGACGCAGAACCCGCCTCGGAGGGCGAACACGGCCCGACCTGGAGCCCGGCCGATCATTCTTTGGCCGTACGGCGCCGGCGCCATTTCCCTGCGTCGCAGTCTCAGACATGCGCGGTCCGCCTCCCGCTTTTCTTGCGAACAATGGGGTTGTTGTTTTTCGCTAAACGATCGTCACCCGCAGCATCGAACGGAATACCTCAAACGCGGCTTGGCATAAACCGCTGATGGGCGACACTAGCATTGTTTCGATTGAATGGTTTGGATTCCTGGTTCGAATTCCTGATGGGCGTAGCGCGGCGAAGAGCGGCGAGTTGGCGCCGACGTCCGGCATGGCCGCGGCCTCGATTTTGAGATTCTTGGGCTGGGCCTCAGATTTTGATAGGATCACCCTTTCGAACCGGCCCGGACAGGATCGCCGCGGGCTCAACGCCACAGGCAGAGAGAGGCAGGTGTCGGATGGCTAAGCACGGATACGAGAAGGGGCGTCTCGATCTGCCCTTCGTTGGCCTCTGTACCTTCGGCAAGCAGCCCGCCTGTCTCGACTGGGACGCGATCGACGCCGACATCGCGATCCTCGGCGCACCCTTCGACATGGGAACCCAGTACCGCGCCGGCGCGCGCTTCGGGCCGCGCTCGATCAGGGAGGCCTCGACCCTCTTCTCGTTCGGCCATGACGGGGCCTACGATTTCGAGGACGACGTCACCTATCTGCCGGTCGACAAGGTGCGCCTGGTCGACGTCGGCGACGCCGACATGATCCACACCGATACGATTCAGAGTCACGACAACATCGAGCTAGGGGTGCGCAAGATTCTCGAGGCGGGCGCGCTGCCGGTCGTGCTCGGCGGCGACCACTCGGTGCACATTCCCTGCATCCGCGCCTTCGACGACCAGGACCCGGTCCACATCATCCACGTGGACGCGCATCTCGATTTTGTCGACGAGCGACACGGCGTGCGCTACGGCCACGGCAACCCTTTGCGCCGCGCCTCGGAGATGAAACACGTCACCGGATTCACGCAGTTGGGCATTCGCAACGTCTCCTCATCCAACCGCCAGGACTACGAGGCGGCGCGCCAGGCCGGTTCGACCATTCTCTCCGTGCGTCATTGCCGGGAGCTCGGCCGCGACGGCGTGTTGGCGAAGATTCCCGATGGCGTGCGCTACTACGTGACCATCGACATCGACGGTTTCGATCCCTCCATCGCGCCGGGGACCGGCACGCCCAGCCACGGCGGCTTCGAGTACTACGAGGTTCTGGAGGTCTTGCAGGGGCTGGTCGAGAAGGGCGAAGTCGTCGGCATCGATCTGGTCGAGGTCGCGCCCGATTACGACCTGACCGGAAGCACCGCCTTCCTCGCCGCCCAGCTGCTGTTGAACTTCCTCGGCTACATCTACCATGCCAAAGGCAAGTCGGCCTGATGGCGCTTGCGGGCCGGTGGTTTGCTTCCCACTTGTGATCGAGTCGCGGCGAGGCTATCTTTGACAGCAGCCAGTTCTAAACGTTGCTGGACGTGGTGGCTGCTTCGTGTCCTGCCGCCGCCGGCTTCTCTCCAGGAATGACGTTATGACTGTCTCGCGCCGTGGCGTGGTGCCTGGCGTGCGCTAAATCGTTATGTGAGGCCTAAACCTTGATTACAGGAACCGTGAAGTGGTTCAACCACACCAAGGGCTATGGATTCATCCAGCCGGATGGTGGCGGAGCCGACGCCTTTGTGCACATCTCGGCCGTAGAGCGGTCCGGGATTCCCGATCTCGTCGAGGGTCAGAAAGTCGAGTACGAACTCGTCACTGGCCGCAACGGCAAGCAAGCGGCTGATAACCTCAAGCTCGTCGGCTAATCGCAACAGCAGCCACGACCAGAACGCCCCCTGGGTTGCACCCGGGGGGTTTTCTTTTTGGCCCATGTCAAATGTGGGGTCGATTTAGGGGTCGATTGCGGGCGTTTCGCCCAGCCATGGCATCGTCCCCGCGTGAGACGAGCCGTTCCGCATGAAATGCCTTGAAACCCATGACGATCGAGGCCTCGCGAATCCTGGGCGGGTAAAAAAATTTCGTTGTGCCTCTTGAAGATTGTGCGTTGCAACATAACTTATAATCACTCTAAGAAATATGGTAAGCGCCTAGTTATACTGTGTTATTAGAGCCGAAATTCGCTCCACCCTGGCACGAAGGATCCAGACATGATTGGCAGAAAACTCCCGGAGGTCACCTTCAGGACCCGCGTCCGCGACGAGTCCGTCGGTGGCCCCAACCCCTACCGCTGGGAAGACAAGACCACGGCCGACTACTTCGAGGGCAAGCGCGTGGTTCTGTTCTCGCTCCCCGGCGCCTTCACCCCCACCTGCTCGACCTTCCAGCTCCCCGATTTCGAGAAGCTCTGCGACGCGTTCCGGGAGAGGGGCATCGACGAGATCTATTGCGTCTCGGTCAACGACGCCTTCGTGATGAACGCCTGGGGCAAGCAGCAGGGTCTTGAAAACGTCAAGCTGATCCCCGACGGCTCGGGCGAGTTCACCCGCAAAATGGGCATGCTGGTCTCCAAGGACAACCTCGGTTTCGGCATGCGCTCCTGGCGTTATGCCGCCATCGTCGTCGATGGCTTGGTCGAGGCTTGGTTCGAAGAGCCGGGTTATTCGGACAACTGCGAGACCGACCCCTACGGCGAATCCTCACCGCAGAACCTGCTCGACAAGATTTCCGGCGAAGGCGGCTCCGACCGCGCCGCCGCCTGATCCGAGAGAGCAGCGAGCGAGACGGCGCCAATCCTTATTTCTCGCCGTCCCGACAGTATTGAATGACCGACCTGCCTTGAATGACCGGCCTGCCGCCCGGCAGGTCGGTCGCAAACCGGCCCCGAACAGGCTCTAAACCGCGCAGGTTGGTATTAAACCTGAAGGAAGCGGCGCTCGGACCCCTCCAGCACCAAGGCGGTCAGCTTGCCACCATAGACCGCGCCGGTATCGATGCCGATACGGTTGGCGCGCGACTGCGGGCTGCGCTGGGGCGTGTGGCCATGGACGATGACCCGTCCGAAGTCGTCCTTCGATTTGAGGAAGTCCTCGCGGATCCAGATGAGATCCTCCGCCGTCTGGGCGTCGAGGGCGACACCGGGGCGCACGCCGGCATGCACGAACAGATAATCGCCCTCTTCGTAGGATAGCTGCAAGTTGCGAAAGAAGGTCAAATGCGCCTCAGGCATCCGCGTGGCAAACGACCTGCGGAGGTCTCCGGCGAAATTGTCCGATTGCGCGCTTTGCCAGGGATCGACCCCGTAGCTGCGCAGGGTCGCGTCGCCGCCGTTCATGAACCAGATCCCGGCGCTTTCCGGCTCCTCCAAGAACTTCAGGAGGAAAGCCTCGTGATTGCCGATCAGATGCACGCTCTGCAGGTGCGCGACCCGGCTGCGGAGCGGCTGCCTGATCAGCAGCTCGACGACGCCGGAGGAATCCGGCCCACGGTCGACGTAGTCGCCGACGTAGACCACCACGGTGCGTTCGGACTGCGACTTCGCGGCGTCGGCTTCGATGAGCTCGTGCAACCGCTCCAGCAGGTCGAGCCGGCCGTGGATGTCACCCACCGCGTAAACCAGGCAGCCGTCGGGAACCCGAGATGCCTCGGCCGATCGGAAATAACGGCTCGGTGACAAGATTCTCATGGGACCTCTGCCTGAAGTGGAGTCGCAAACCCTTATGAGGGAGTGTCCTCCGATCGTTCCAGTATATCACTTTCCCGCTGGGCTGCGTGAGGCGGACCGATCCACCCCATGAAATGGGTGATGATTATAAAGACTTGGTATAGCCCCAGGACGGCCGGCCTAGCCGGGTCCGCTCACTCCGGCTTCATCGAAGGTCGCCATGCCGCTGTGGCAGGCGCAGGCCGCCTTCAGCAACAGCACCGCAAGCATGGCGCCCGACGCCTCGCCGAGCCGCATGCCGAGGTCCAGCAGCGGTTCCTGCTGCAGCTTTTCGAGCAGGTGCCGGTGTCCCGGCTCCGCGGAGCGGTGGGCCACCAGGCAATGGTCAAGGGCGCGTGGATCGGCCGCGTGCAGCACCGCCGCCGCGGCGGTGCAGGTATAGCCGTCCAGAACCACCGGCGTGCGTGCCAGGCGGGCGGCCATCACGGCCCCGGCGATGGCGGCGATCTCCAGTCCGCCGAGGCAGCGCAGCACCTCGAAGGGATCGCTCATGGCCTCGCCCAAGGTCTCGCGGTGCATGGCGACGGCCTGTTCCACGACTGCGGTCTTCCGCACCAGGCCCTCGTCGTCGACCCCGGTCCCGCGGCCGACCCAGTCGGCGGCCGGCCCGCCATAAAGCGCGCAGCAGATGGCGGCGGCGCTGGTCGTATTGCCGATTCCCATCTCGCCGAGCGCCAGGACGTCGATCCCCTGTTCGACCGCCATCATGCCGTAGGCCAAGGCGCGGACGCAGGCCTCCTCGTCCATCGCCGGGGCCTCGGTGAAGTCCCGGGTCGGTTCCTCGAGCGCCATTTCGTAAACCCTGAGATCGGCATCGGCCAGGCCGCAGAGCTGGTTGACGGCCGCGCCGCCCGCAATGAAGTTCTGCACCATCTGTTTGGTCACCGCGGCGGGATAGGCCGAAACGCCCCGTGCCGCGACACCGTGATTGCCGGCGAAGACCGCCGCGTAGGGCCGCTCGATCTGCGGCGGATGACGGCCTTGCCAGGTGGCGAGCCACTGGGCCAGGTCTTCCAGCCGCCCGAGCGAACCGGCCGGCTTGGTCAGCCGCGCCTGGCGCTCGGCCGCCGCGGCGCCGGTCTCGAGGTCCGGTCCCGGAAGCTCGCGCAGCAAGGCGCGGATCTCATCCAGACTAGCAAAAGTGCGCTGTTCCGCCATCTCACCTCCGGGGGCATGGACGAGCGGCAAGGATTGCCGATCACGCAAGCGTTTGCTCGGGGCCGCAACTGTCCTATAACCGACCGCTCGAAACCAGCATCAATCGCACCGCACCGAAACCCACCGCAACCCACCGAAACCTACCGCAACCCATGACGGCCTTTCTTGCCTCGCTCTCATCGTGCCCGCGGGACTTCAAGCTGGCCTTTGGCTTCCTAACCCGCCTGCCTGGGCCGTTCTCACTTCCCGCCGCTTCGGGTGAGCTCGGCCGGGCCCTGCGCCTGGCGCCGCTGGTGGGGCTGGTGGTGGGAGTCTGTGGCGCGCTGGTCGCCTGGATCGCCGTCGGCGGTCTTGGGATGCCGCCCTTGCCGGCCGCCTTGCTGACCATCGGCGCCACCATTTGGATCACCGGCGCGTTGCACGAAGACGGCCTCGCCGATGTCGCCGACGGCTTCGGCGGCGCCTTCGAGCGCAGCCGCAAGCTCGCGATCATGCGCGACAGCCGCATCGGCGCTTACGGCGTGCTGGCGCTAATCCTGTCGATTGGATTGCGCGCCGCGGCGCTGGCCGCCCTGACGGGCCCCGAAGTGGCCTCGGCCGTGTTGATCGCGGCGCACTGCCTGTCGCGGGGGCTCTTGCCTCTGGTGATGCTGGTTCTCGTCCCGGCGCGCGACGACGGCCTTGCCGCCGCCGC
>JAUVQB010000445.1 GCA_030598385.1 Alphaproteobacteria bacterium
GCCTTATTGCCTGCATCTCTCGGTTCAAGACAACCGGCTGCTGTTCGACGTGCGCAACGAAGCGGACCAGCCGATCGAGACCGTGGCATTGCCGCTCGCCCCCTTCCGGCGCATCGTGAAGGACTATTTTACTGTTTGCGAAAGCTATTTCGGCGCCATCAAGACGGCGAGCCCGTCCAAGATCGAAGCCATCGACATGGGCCGGCGCGGCCTCCACAACGAAGGTTCGGAGATCCTGCGCGAACGGCTCAACGGCCGCATCGAGCTCGACTTCGACACCGCTCGGCGCCTCTTCACCCTTTTGTGCGTCCTGCATATCCGGGGTTAGGGTCGAATGGAGGACCTACCCCGCGCCGTCCTGTTTAGCTGCACCCTCAATTCCGTCCGCTCGCCCATGGCCGAAGGCCTGCTGAAGCACTTTCTGGGCCACAGGATCTATGTGGATTCCGCGGGCGTGCGTGCCGGCGAGATCGATCCCTTCGCGCTCTCGGTGATGGAGGAGCTCGGCATCGACCTGTCGCGCCACCGCGCCAAGTCCTTCGACGACCTGGAGGACACGTCCTACGACCTGATCGTCTCGCTGTCGCCGGAGGCCCAACACAAGGCGGTGGAGCTCACCCGCACCATGGCCTGCGAGGTGGAATTCTGGCCGATCCTCGATCCCACTTGGGTGGAGGGCAGCCGCGAGGTGCGTCTCGATGCCTACCGGCAAGTGCGCGATGAGTTGCGGCGCCGGATCGAGGCCCGCTTCGCCCTCGACCTCGCGCCGGTGCCGTGATGACCGGGTTAGAGTGGTCGTGTGTTGATCGGTGCCGGGCGCTGCGCGCGGGCCGGCACAGAGACCAAGCGAAGCGGAAACCGCCCTAGTGCTGCAGCAGGGCGGGGATCGTGGTGGCGCTGGCGACCTTGCGGGTGGCACGGCCCAATCCGATGAGGGCGGTCAGCCGTTTCTCGCCATAGGCGCCCATGACCAGAAGGTCGGCGCCTGCTTCCGCGACCGCCGCCAAGATGGCGCGGCCGCGGCCGCGCGCCGTCCGGCCATGGCCGTCGTAGCTGCGGAGCTGGGTGGTGACGCCGTGGGCGTCCAGATATGCCGCCAGGGACGAAGGGTCGGCGTCCGGCCTGGCGCTGTTGGTGATCGTGGTGACCGTATCCGCCTTCTGCAGGATGGGCAGCGCGGAGCGCACGGCGCGAGCCGATTGCACCGTCGGGGTCCAAATCACGGCGACCGACCGGCCGATCTCGGCGGGCGCCTTGGGCGGCGTCACCAGGACCGGCCCGGGAGTATCGAACAGGGCCGTGTTCAAGGTCAGCGCCTCCGGGCCTTCCTCGCCCGACAGGCGTTCCAGGACCACCACATCGCTATAGAGGCCGTGGCTGACGATGGCTTCGGTCCCGGTCTCCTCGCTCTCCCGCCAGTCGGCGAAGGCGAGCTCGCCGCAAACCTCGTCGTAGGCCGCGCGCGCGTCGTTGCGCCGCGCCGCTCTTTCCTCTTCGTTCTTGACCAGGACGACGGACTGCCCATCCGGGCTGGCGACCACCTCGTCGGGCGGCCGCGGATGGACCACGCCGAGGCGGCCGTCGAGGCAGCGGCATAAGGCCAGCGCCGAGGTCAGGGACTCCCGGTCGTTGGCGCTGCCGTCGATGAAGATGGTGACCCGTTTCATGGCCTGCTTCCCCCCGGGGCCGCAGCAGTGCCGCCGCCTTCCCACAACCTGCATGTCCGCACAACCCAGCATGCCTCTCCGACGGGCGGGGAGCAACGGCGCAGATGAGCGGGCTGCCGGCCTGCGCGAGCTACCCCAAAAGCCGTTGAGCCCCTATGCGCAGCTTGGCGAGGCCGGGGCGCTCGCTCTTGTGCTGCAATTGCCGGACTCGCAATTGGTGGGCGCCCGCAAGGGGGCGCCGGGGAGTCC
>JAUVQB010000249.1 GCA_030598385.1 Alphaproteobacteria bacterium
CCAATGCGTCCCTCGCGTGCTGGACGTTGGGATCCGACATGGCCGGGTTTTCGCCCATGATGTACATGCCCTTCAGCTTGCCGGCATGGAGCGACTCCATGGTCTCCACCACGGTCAGGCCTTTCTGCGGATCCAGGGACGTGCCCCAGGCATCCTCGAAGCGCTGGCGGATGTCACTACTCTCCACCAACTGGTAGTCCGGGAACATCATGGGGATCAAACCCGCGTCCGAGGCACCCTGGACGTTGTTCTGACCGCGTAGCGGATGAAGGCCGGTGCCGGGCCTGCCGACTTGCCCGGTTATCAGGGAGAGCGCAATCAGACAACGGCAGTTGTCTGTCCCATGGATGTGCTGTGAGACACCCATGCCCCAGAAAATGATGGAGGCCCTGGCTGTGGCGTACTTGCGCGCCACCGTGCGCAGGGTCTCGGCATCGATGCCGCAGATGGGCGCCATGGCCTCCGGCGTGAACGCCTGGACGTGCTGCCTGAGGCTCTCGAAACCCTCGGTGTGGGCCTCGATGTAGGACAAATCGTAGAGCTTCTCGGTCATGATCACGTTTAGCAGTGCATTGATCATGGCCACGTCGCTGCCCGGCTTGAACTGCAGCATATGGGTGGCGTGACGCTTGAGTGCCATACCCCGCGGATCCATGACGATCAAGGTACCCGTCTTTGCCGCCTGCTTGAAATAGGTCGCAGCGACGGGATGATTCTCGGTCGGGTTAGCGCCGATCACCATGACTACATCCGCGTCCTTGACGGCACTAAAGGGCGCACTCACAGCGCCGGAACCAACACCTTCGAGAAGCGCGGCTACCGAGGAGGCATGACACAGGCGCGTGCAATGGTCGACGTTGTTTGTGCCGAACCCGGTGCGGACCAGCTTCTGGAAGATATAGGCTTCTTCATTCGAACACTTGGCCGAACCGAATCCGGACAGGGCGTTCCCGCCGTTACGGTCGCGGATAGTCTTGAGGCCGTTGGCCGCCAGATCCAGCGCCTCTTCCCAACTCGCCTCACGGAAATGGGTTAATGGATTTTTTGGATCGAGATCGATGTCCCCACTCTTGGGTGCATCGTCACGCCGGATCAGGGGTTTGGTCAGTCGCTGCGGGCTGTTGATGTAGTCGAAACCGAAGCGGCCCTTCACGCACAGCCGGTTATTGTTGGCCGGCCCGTCGCGGCCGTCGACGTAGAGGATCTTCTCGTCCTTCACGTGCACGCGGGTCTGGCAGCCGACGCCGCAGTAGGGGCAGAGGGTGTCGACGTCGCGGTCCTCGAACCCGCTGCGCACGCCCCGGGCGTCCAGCAGGTTGGCTTCCATCAGGGCGCCGGTTGGGCAGGCCTGGACGCATTCGCCGCAGGCGACACAGGTGCTCTCGCCCATGGGCTGGTCGAAATCGAACACGATCTTGGCGCCGTGGCCGCGGTAGGCAAGGCCGATCACGTCGTTGACCTGGACCTCGCGGCAGGCGCGGACGCAGAGATTGCAGTGGATGCAGGCATCGAGATTGACGGCGATCGCAGAGTGGCTGGAATCCGCAGCCACGGTCTCGCGCGGGGGGAAGCGCGAGGCCTCGACGCCCAGGCGCTCGCACCAATCCCACAGCTTGGAGCGCGGGTCGTGGGCGGTCTCCCGGGGCGGCTGGTCCGCCACCAAGAGCTCGAAGACCATCTCGCGGGCCTTCTTGGCCCGCTCGTTGTTGGTCGTGACTTTCATGCCCGGCGACGGCTCGCGCACGCAAGACGCGGCCAGCACCCGCTCGCCCTCGATCTCGACCATGCAGGCGCGGCAGTTGCCGTCGGCCCGGTAGCCCGGCTCCGGCTGGTAGCAGAGGTGCGGGATCTCGACGCCCCGGCGCTGGGCGACCTGCCAGATGGTCTCGCCGGGGGCGGCCTCGACCTCATCGCCGTTGAGGGTGAAGGGGATCGCGTCGCTCATGACAGCTCCTCCGGGAAGTACTTTAGCAGGCAGTCGAGCGGATTGGGTGCCGCCTGGCCGAGGCCGCAGATCGAGGCGTCGCGCATCACGCCGGAGAGGTCCGCCAAGAGATCGGCGTCCCAGGTGCCGGCCGCCATCATCTTGACCGCCTTTTCCGTGCCGTTGCGGCAGGGCGTGCACTGGCCGCAGCTCTCGTCCTCGAAGAACCGCATGAGGTTGAGCGCCACGGCTTTCATGTCGTCCCGGTCGGACAGCACCACCACCGCATGGCTGCCGACGAAGCAGCCGTGATCGGCGAGCGGGCCGCCGAAATCGAGCGGCAGATCGGCCAGGTTGGCCGGCAGGATGCCGCCCGAGGCGCCGCCCGGCAGGTAGGCCTTGAAGGTCTCGCCCTCGGCCATGCCGCCGCAGTGCTCCTCGATCAGCTCGCTGACCGTGATCCCGGCCGGCGCCAGCTTCACGCCTGGCTCTTTCACCCGGCCGGAAACGGAATAGGAGCGCAGGCCCTTGTGGTCCTCGTTCTTGCCTTGGCCAGCGAACCAGTCCGGGCCCTTCTCGACGATGTCGCGCACCCAGTAGACGGTCTCCACGTTGTGGGCGAGGGTCGGCAGGCCGAACAGGCCCCGCTCGGTCGGGAACGGCGGCTTGTGGCGGGGCAGGCCGCGCTTGCCCTCGATCGATTCGAACATGGCCGATTCTTCGCCGCAGATATAGGCGCCGGCGCCGCGGCGCAGGTCGATCCTCATGCCGCCGGTGAGCTCCTCGGCCTCGAGGCGGGCGATCTCGTCGGCCAGGATCTTCAGCACGGCCGGGTATTCGTCGCGGATGTAGACGTAGATCGTCTCCACCTCGCAGGTCCAGCCGGCAATCAGCATCCCGTCGAGGAAGCGGTGCGGGTCGGTTTCCAGGTAGAAGCGGTCCTTGAAGGTGCCGGGCTCGCCCTCGTCGCCGTTGATGGCGCAGATCCGCGGGCCCGGCTGCTGGCGCACCAGCTTCCACTTGAGGCCGGCGGGAAAGCCCGCGCCGCCGAGGCCGCGCAGGCCCGAATGCTCCATGGTCTGGACGATCGCCTCGCGCTCGCGCTTGCCCGCCAGACAGTCGCGCAGCAGGGCATAGCCGCCGCCCGCCACGTAGTCCTCGTAGCTCGTGTAGGCGGGGATCTCGGGATGGGTCTCGCCGTTCTTCGCCGCCTCGGCGAGTGCGGCGGTTGTTGCGTGGTCGATGTGGCGATGGCCGACCTCGGCGACCGGGGCGCAGTCGCAGCGCCCCATGCAGGGCGCCCGCACCACCCGGACCTCGGGGCCGAGCTCGCTCTTCAGGCCCGCCATCAGCTCCTGCGCGCCCATCATCTCGCAGGTCAGGCTGTCGCAGACCCGGATGGTCAGCGGCGCCGGGTCCGCCTCGCCGTCCAAGACGATGTCGAAATGGGCGTAGAAGGAGGCGACCTCGTAGACCTCGGCCATGGGAAG
>JAUVQB010000196.1 GCA_030598385.1 Alphaproteobacteria bacterium
AATTACAGCGGCTTGCGCCAAACCAGGGCCGCCACGAGATAGAGCGCGACCGCCAGGCCGACCACTGCGGAAAACCCGAAGGAGACCGCGAGCAGGGTGGCCAGCAAGGCGCTCAGCACCGAGGCGCAGCCGTTTATGCCCCAAGCCCAGGGCACCAACGCCGGCGCGGCCGCGGAGACCCGGGCCAGGCCCAGGGGAAAGGGCAGGCCCATGACGAAGGCCAGCGGCGCGACGAATACCAGCGCCAGCATCCCCTTGAGCGCCAGGGGCAGGGTGACCAGCCAAGCCGTGACGGCGGGCAGGATCACAAGGTAAAGCAGCGCGAGCGCTGCTATGGCGGCGACCGCGGCCTCCACCGCCGTGATCCGGCCGCCGCCGGGCAGGCGCCGGGCCAGGCGGGGCGCCAAGCCCGCCCCCGCCCCGGCAAAGGCGAGGAAGGCGGCGAGCACCACCGCCGCCGCCACCACCGGGTCGCCCAAGAACAGCGTGAGGCGCTGGATGAAGGCGATCTCGATGAACAGGAAGGCGAGGCCGAGGGCGAGGAAATAGGCCATGATCCGGCCCCGCCCCTTTTGCGCGACCCCACGCCGGCGCCAAACCCACAGCGGCAGCAGGATCAAAGCCGCGCTGAGGACGAGCGCCTGGGCGGCGGTTGCCAGCAGCACCAAACGGCCCCATTCAATGAGCGGCATGGCGCCCTTGCGCGCCAGCGCCAATAGCTCCGGCAACGCGCGCCAAGTGAAGAAATCAAAAAAGTAGGGCCGGTCGTCCCGGGCCGGCCGCAGATCGAACTTGTAGGCCGCGAGGTAGCGCTCCCGCCCCGGACCCAGGAGCGCCAGCGCGCCGTCGTAAAGGTAGGGCGCCTCCAGCAGGTTGACGCGGTTGGCCTCGGCACGGTCCATGCCCGGGACATAGGCGAGGTCGAAGCCGCGCGTCTCCACGAACCGCCGGACGGCCGCGATCTCCCGCGCCGTGACATCGCCTTTCTTGATCATGAGCGTGACCGTGTCCCAGGCGCGGATCATCAGGAGGCGCCGGCCCGGCTCGGCAATGCCCAGGCGCTCCAGGGCGGTCACAGCGGTCAGAAACACCTTGAGCGACTCGCGCAGCGGCAGGCGGAGCGTCCCCGTGAAGGCGACAAATCCGCCCGGTTCGAGCCGCCCGAGATAACCGGCCACAGCCTCAACGGTGTAGGCGTAGGTCTCCCTGAGGCCCCCCAATCCGCCGCCCACCCCGCCCAGGATCGGCACCTGGATTAAATCGTAGCCGGAGCCCGCCTGCGCCATGGCGCCGCGCGCGTCGGAGGCGAAGACTCGCGTCCGGTCCGGATCATAGATATGACCGGCAAAATCGGCGAAACGCCCGCGCAGCAGTCGGATCACTGCCGGGTCGCTCTCCGCGGCCTCGATGCGCCCGGCCTCATGGTAAAGCGCGCGCAAGACCTCGGCGCCGCCGCCCGCGCCAAGGATCAAAACCGCGGGCCGGTCCAGAAGATGGTAAGGCAGCGCCGCAGTCACATAATCGAGATAGGCGAGCCTCTCCAGATCCCCGTCGAAACGGGTGATCGCGTCCGGCCCCTCGCCGTCGACGAAAAGACCGAGCTGTTCCGGCGGTCCGGCCGGCGCGTTGAGGCTCAGTCCCGGCGCGTGGCGGAGGGGCGTCCGCGGACTTTCCACCACGCTCACCAGGCCGAGAGGGCTTGAAGTCTGTGCCACCACCTGCGTGCCGGGCACGCGCAGCACCGCGCTCAGGCCCTTGTACTGGGACATCTCGGGCGCGATCCAGGTCTCCGGCAAAGTGAATGCAAGGAGAATACCGGCCGCCGCCAGCGCGATCGAGCGCACAAGGCAGCCCGGCGCGTGCCCATACAGCCCGGCCAGCGCGGCGGCGAGACAGCCGAGTGCGAGGACGAGGCGCAGGCCGTCCTCGGGCGGGAGCAGATAAAGTGCGGCCAGCACGCCCAGCGCCCCGGCACCCGCGCCCGTCAGGTCATAGCGGTAGATGCGGCCGACACGCTCGCCGAAGCGGGCGAAGGCGAGGCCGATGCAGTTCGCGGCACAGAAGAACGGCACCATGAGCAGGAGGTAGACCGCTGAGAGCCGCAAGGCCTGAACCGGATTCCAAGCCATCTCCAAGGGATGGATCGCGAGAGGCTGCGCCAGGGCGAAACCGAGCGGCGCGGTGACGCCAAAGGCCACGGCGCTCGTCTGCCAGACGGCCAGGAACCGGGCAAGCAGCCATGGCCGCGCGATGGCCAGAAACGTTCCGCTGGCGCCGAAACCCAGGAGCGCGATCGAGATGAACATATAGGTGAAGTGGTGCCACTGCGTGACCGAGTAGAGGCGCATCAGCAGCACCTCGTAGCCGAGCACGCCCGCGGAGACGAGCGAGATCGCCAAGAGCGGCATGATCAGTGCCCGCCGGTGAGCGGTACGAAGGCGACCGGCAGGAGCACCCGGGTGCGCGGCTTGCCGCCGGCGTCTTTGGTAACCAGGACGAGCTGCTGCATCATGAAGGGCCTACCCACGGGAATCACCATGCGCCCGCCCGGCTTGAGTTGCTGGACCAGCGGCGGCGGCACGTAACTCGCCGCGGCGGTGACCACGATGCCGTCGAAGGGCGCGGCTTCCGGCCAGCCGAAATAGCCGTCGCCGACCCGAGTCACCGCCGTGTCGTAACCCAGCCGCTCCAACCGGCCGGCCGCGGCCTTGCCCAGTGCAGGGATGATCTCGATGCTGTAGATCTCGACCCCAAGGTCGGCGAGCACCGCCGCCTGATAACCCGAGCCGGTGCCAATCTCCAGGACCTTGTCGCCAGCCTTCACGGCCAGGAGGTCGGTCATCAACGCCACGATATAGGGCTGTGATATGGTCTGGCCGTAGCCGATGGGCAGCGGGCGGTCCTCATAGGCCGAGGCGGCGCGGCGCCGTGGGACGAATTCATGACGCGGCACGCGGCCCATGGCATCCAGAACCGGCTTGGAGATTTCGGGCGGGAGCACCGAACTGTAGCCGCCGGCCGCATGGCCCCGGATGACCTCGACCATCCCGGCGCGGGCATCAGCAAAGTCGTCTTCCGCCGCCCGAGCCGCACCTGGGCCAGCGGACAACAGAACGCTCGCAGCTAGAAAGACAAGCGATCGCAACCAGCCGGTGGCCGTCACCGAAATCTCTCCCATCGGTCCCGATGCCAGGACCGGCAGTCTAGAGCATTTTCCGCTTGGGTGGGATCGCTGTATCCGTCCGGTGTGGCCGTGGGGTCGGCGACCTCGATCGTCACCTTCGGCATAGTCTGGCTGGCGTACGACTTTGCCGCCCCGGGCCGGCAATGTTTCCATAACAAGCAGGCGCTGTGTCAGAACTGGGGCTGGAGGGGGCTGGCGCAACAATAGACTCAAGGGGGCAGGACCGTGGTGAGCATGCCTACACCGCATTAAGCCGAAATAGGGGTCCCAATTGGCAGGCAATCGAGATTCGGACGCCAGCGGTTGCCCGACGGGAAGATGAAATCGATACATGTCCTGTCGGTGTTCGTGTCGATCGACGGTGCGAGATTCCCCGCCTGATCTGAGGCAAAGCTTACGATGCCCGTGCCGAGACGGGGCGCAGACGTCCTGGTCAAAGACCCGTTAGTTCCACATCCTTTGGGCCGTTTCGCAGAGCAATTTCAGCTTCCGCTTTTCGTCTTCCAGGGAGAGCTTGTTACCGATGATAGAGGTAGAGAAACCACATTGGGGGCTAAGCGCCAAACGTTCCAGGGGCACAAATCGGCTCGCTTCCCTAATGCTCCGGATGAGTTCTTCCGGGGTCTCGAGGGCCGGACGCTTGGTGGTGACCAATCCCAGCACCACCATCTTGTCGTCCGGGACATAGCGCAACGGCTCAAACGAACCAGATCGCTCGTCGTCATACTCGAGCAGGAGCCGCCCTGCCCGGATGCGCTCGAAGATGGGTTTGGCGATCATGTCATAGCCACCTTCCACCAACCACCGGCTGCCCTGATTGCCCCGACAGAGGTGAAATC
>JAUVQB010000219.1 GCA_030598385.1 Alphaproteobacteria bacterium
CGTTCAGCCCGGATCAGCGGATCTATGTCTTCTACCTGGTTACGGCGCTCGCGCTCGCCTATCTGGTCTATGCGGCGGCGCGCGACCGCGGCGATGCCGAAGCGCAAGGCGGATTCTGGCGCCAGGCCTTCGCGAAACGGATCTACGCCCACCGCTCGGCCTGGACCGATTACAAGTTCTTCCTGGTCAACAAGCTGGCCTATCCCCTGCTGTTCGCGCCGCTGGTGCTCGGCGCGGCGGCGGCGGCCAAGTGGAGCGGCGCGCTGCTGGCCGCGCTCTGGGGCCCCGAAGGGCCCGGTTTCGAATCCGGCCCTGCGAGCCTCGCCGTGATGACCGTGAGCCTCCTCATCGCCCTCGATTTCGGCGTCTTCATCACCCACTACCTGCAGCACAAGATTCCGGCGCTCTGGGAGTTCCACAAGGTCCATCACTCGGCCGAAGTGCTGACCCCGATCACCGTCTACCGCATGCACCCGGTGGACACCCTGTTCACCACCAGCGTGACCGGCGCGCTCACCGGGGCGCTGCACGGGGTTTTCGCCTACCTCTTCGCCGAGGTGCCCGGCGTCGTCGCGGTGTTCGGCCTGAACGTGGGCGTCTTCGCCTTCTATCTGCTGGGCTACAACCTGCGCCACAGCCACGTCTGGCTGCCGTACCCCGAGGGGCTCAGCCACCTTCTCATCAGCCCGGCCCAACACCAGATCCATCACAGCGACGCGCCGCGGCACTTCGACAAGAACCTGGGCTTCATCTTCGCCTTCTGGGACTGGATTGCGGGCACGCTCTACATACCCCGCGCCAAGGAAGCGCTCACCTTCGGCCTCCATCAGGGCGAACACCGGGCCTATGACGGGGTGGTGTCGCTCTATCTGCTGCCCTTCCGGCGGCTGTTCGCCCGGGCTCTTAGCCGTGAACGGCGCGTGTTGCGGACGATCGCCATCACCGCTGTCGCCGTTCTCCTGGTCAGCCTGACCGCGATCCCGCAGCCGCTGACCGCCCCCCTGCCCCGGACCGTCTATCTCGAGGAGATGACCTGGGTGGAGGTGCGCGAGGCCCTCGCCCGGGGCAAGACCACGGTCATCATCCCGACCGGCGGGGTGGAGCAGAACGGCCCGCACATGATTTTGGGCAAGCACAACTACATCGTCCGCCGCACTGCCGGGGCCATCGCCGAGCGCCTTGGCGACGCGCTGGTGGCGCCGGTCATGGCCTATGTGCCGGAAGGCGAGATCGATCCGCCGTCGGGCCACATGGCCTATGCCGGCACCCTGTCGATTCCGGAGCCAGTTTTTTCGGCGGTGCTGGAGCACACGGCGCTGAGCCTGCGGGCGCACGGCTTCACCACCATCGCCTTCGTCGGCGACAGCGCCGGCAACCAGGCTACCCAGGCCAACGTGGCCGCCCGCTTGTCCGAGGCATGGTCCGGCGACGACGTCACCGTGCTGCACGTCGGCGACTACTATGCCGCCAACGGTCAGGTCGAGTGGCTCGAGGCGGAGGGCGAGAGCGCGGCCACCATCGGCCGCCACGCCGGTATCCGGGACACCTCGGAGCTGATGGCCGTCTATCCCGGCGGCATCCGAGCCAACCGCCTGCAGCGCGACGGCGGCCGGGCCAACGAAGCCACGGGCGTGAGCGGCGACCCACGGCGCGCCAGCGCCGAACGGGGCGAGGCCTTGCTCAGACTGAAGGTCGACGCGGCGGTGCGCCAGATCCGCGCGGCGGTAGGCGCCGTCGGCTCTTAACCGGATCGGCCAGCCGGACGGATCTTCCATCTCAGGTCAGCGCCGAATCCGATCGGCCGGCCCATCTTTGCCATTCCAGGAAAGCGGAGAGAAGCGCCGGATCTTTGGCTCAGAGATCTCGTTGAATATTACTATCGGCGTATATGCCGTGTTTTATTTATGCATTACGCAATAAATCTCAAATAAGCTATGGATTTATTGTGAATCCTATGTTTGAAAGTCTCTTAACACCTTGAGGGGCAAATGTAGGAGGCGGGAGACGGTCATTCGACCGGCTCTCGGGCATTCGAAGGTGTTGAAGGATTAGAGAGGGAACTCCCCCCGTGTTACGATCAATTACTTTCGTAATGGCCGCCGCATTCCTTATGGCCAGCACGGCGCCGGCTTCGGCATTCAGCATGCGAAGGGCGTTGCAGGCCGTAGAGAACCTGACCCAGTGGTCGGTCATGGCTGAACACTGCGGTGAAACCAACTCGGCGAGCAACATTCGCAGATCGACGATGCATGCGATTCAGGGCGCGGAGATTTCGACAGGCGAGCGCCAAAAGCTTGCCAATGAAGTCACCTACTGGGTCAAGACGATCAACCGCAACTTCCGCACCGGCGGCTTGCACGTGGAGACGGCCTGCCCGATTTGGGAAGCCAGCGGCGAGCGGGAAGTGAAGAAGGAGTTCGCCAAGCTGCACCAGCAGCTTGGCTGATTTCGCATGCCGTCACGCGGAAGGCCACAGGGGGGGCAAGACTTGACGGCGTGCGCCGGGCCGCCGTACCGGGTCGCCGTACCGGGCGCTCGGCCGGCCAAGTTGGCGGGCGCCGCAAACCGGGCCGCCGTATGGAGGAGTGCTCCTCGTGGTTAAGAAAAGCCTGATTGCCTTCGTCTTGTTCTACCTGCTCGGCGTGTTCGGCGTTGCAGGCGGTTACCTATCGAGCAGATGGGACGGTGATTGGAGCTTCGGCGTTCAGCTCCTTGACGCGGTCAAGATGGGGGCGACCTGGCCTCTCTTGGTCATCGAACTGATCGTCGGCGCCTAACATCGAAGGTCCGGCCGGTCTCACGGCCTTTCAAGAGTCGCGACGTAGGCCATGATGTCTTGGATCTCCTTGGCCGAGACCTGCATGTCCCTGGAGAGGTGCGGGCGGCGCTGATCGAAGGTGCGCAAGCGCTCCCGATAAACTTCCGGACGTTCCGCGAAAACATAGAACGACGGCGAGTTGTTGACCCCGCCATAGGGATTGTAATCCCCGATGACATGACACTGGGAGCAGTTGTCGATCGCCAGTGTCCGGCCGCGGATCCGGTCGCCCTCGGCCCAGGCCGCCTGGGAACTCAAAAGGCCGATCAGCGCCGCCAGGGCTGGAATGTACCGCCGCACTCCCCGATCTCCCTTCTCAATCGATCGTGGGCCTGCGCCACGCGACGCGTGGCGCAACATGGCCAGGCGCCCTAAAATCGAAGGTCACGCCATGAAGGGGCTGGCCGGCCAGCTGGCGTCCCAGTCCTCCCAGGCCAGGGTCAAGCGAGCCTGACGCTCGTCCTCCTTCATTTGCACCCGCATGTCCTCGAGGCAATCGAATTTCACCTCCGGGCGCTGAAACTCGACCAGCGCCACGCGCATGTGCAGGCCGTAGATCTCCTCGTCGAAGTCGAAGAGATGCACTTCGAGAAGAGGCGAGGACGCGCCGACGGTCGGACGCACGCCGAGATTCGCGACGCCGGCATGCCAGCGGATGCCGCCGCCGCGGTCGATGGCGGCACGGACGGCATAGACACCGTAGGCCGGCAGCAGCACGTCGCCCAACTCGATATTCGCCGTCGGATAGCCCAGGGTGCGCCCCAGGGCCTCGCCCGCCTGCACTCGCCCCTCCATCTCGAAATAGCGGCCAAGCAGGAGCGCCGCGCGTGTCGGATTGCCCTGCTGCAGGTACTGGCGGATGAGGGTCGAGGAATAGGGATCCCCGCCGGGCCCGCGAATGCGCTCGATAACGCTGACGTCGAATCCCCACGGACGCCCCAGTTGCCGGA
>JAUVQB010000269.1 GCA_030598385.1 Alphaproteobacteria bacterium
GCGGCCGGGGGATTGCCGGTGCTCAGCGCGGCCGGGATTCAGAAAATTCTGAAATAGGCCGGATCAGGCCACCCGGTGCCCGGATTTTTCAGCGGCGCTCGCCGCGGATTTTAAGGAGTCGATGTAAGAGCAGGGCCAGCGGGCCCTGTCGTCAATTCGTCCTGTTCGCCATAGACCCCGAAGTCTTGGTCGGAGCGGGCGTCGATGGTTTCGGATCGGCGGGTACGTCACCCGACATCTTATAGGGATCGTTAATCGGATTGTTGACCGCATCGCTGTCGAAATTGCCGTAGGCGCCGGACGGCGTCGATATTGAATCGGTGCCGTTGGGGTTGGTCTTGAAATGCCCCAAATGCTCTTGCGCAACCGCAGGAATTGCGGTCAGCAAAAATGCAAGAATGATGAAATACCGCACTTGTGACCCCCCTCGGATCCCGTCGATAGGGCCAGTAACACCATAAATTCATGGCAACTTCGGGGCCGTCTGAGCTTGGGGCCGGTTTGCATGTGTGGCGCCGTCCGATGTCTGCTGTTGAGCCCAAAGCGGACATCTCTGACGCGGGTGCTGGATGTCCGCTTCTGACCCTAAGCAGACACTAGACCGCCGTTCGGGCGAAAAGCCCGGATCGCCGCCCCGGGAACGGCCTCAACCCTTTGCGGCGCAGGTTCGGAAGCCGGCCATGACGTCGCGGCGGTCGGGGGTGAAGAAGTTGCGGTAGCGGCCCGTGAGCATGCGCCCGCGCGTGGCCCAGGCGCCGCCCCGGAGCACCTTGGTCGTGTGGAAGACGGGCTCTGAGTATTCCTTGTAGGCATCGGGCGCGAAGCCGGGAAAGGGGCCGAAGGTCGTGGCCGTCCACTCCCAGACATTGCCGAGCATCTGCCGGCAGCCAAAGGCGCTGTCGCCTTCGGGGAGCGCGGCCACGTCGATGCAGCCCAGCGCACGGCCGTCCAGGTTGGCGTGGCGGGCCTCTGTCGCCTCGTTGCCCCAGGGGTAGGTGCGCTTAGCCGCGGCGAGGCCGCCCTCCGGCGCGGGCTCGCCGAGCGCCGCCGCCTCCCACTCGGCCTCGCTCGGCAGCCGCCGGCCGGCCCAGGCGCAGTAGGCGCTGGCCTCGTGCCAGTTGACGTGGATGATCGGGTGGTGAGGGGCCAGGTCTTCAATCGCGTCGAAGCGCCGAAGGCCCCAGCCGCCTTCGCCGGAGCGCACCCAGTAGACCGGGTGCTCTGCGCCGGCCACCTCCCGCCAGCCCCAGCCGTCGTCGCTCCAGAGCTCGCGGCGTCGGTAGCCGCCCTCATCGACGAAGGCTGCGAACTCGGCAATGGTCACCGGGGCCTTGGCGATCCCGAAGGGGGCGATGCTGACGGCATGCGCCCATTTCTCGTTGTCGAAGATCAGCGGCGGGCCCTTTTCCGCGCCGAGCCGAAGCTCGCCGCCCGGGACTGTGACGTCCCCTTGCAGCGCGCCGGCATCGGCGTCCGCGAGCCGCTCGGCGTTGGCGAAGCGGGGCTCCGGATAGCCCAGCGTCTGGCGCGTGTAGGTGTAGGCCTCCGTGTGCATGTCCTCGTGGAAGGTGGCGAACTGATAGATGTAGCTGTCCTGCTCGCTCGCCATGCCGTCAGGCAGCCGGTCGAGGCAAGCCTCCAGGACGTTTTCCATATAGCCGAGGGTCTCGCTCATGCTGAGCAGCGGCAAGTCCCACCGGGTGTCGTGGGCGATGGCGATCGAATCATAGATCGCGTCCCCCGGCGGGTGTATCGGCGCGTGGTGATAGAGATCGCGCAGGATGAACTTCTCGTGGAACCAGGCGACGTGGCCAATCTCCCAGCGTAGGGGATTGACGATCGCCAGCTTCGGTCCCATGACCTGATCGCCGTCGAGCCCGTCCACCAGCTCCAGCGTGCGCGCGCGGGCATCTCGCATAATGGTCCTCAGGTGACCGGCGCTCACGGGCTCTGTCATCGGGCCTGCCTCCGAAAGTTCGGTAATGAAGGTTATCCTAATCACCCCGGCCAGAAAAAGCGCGCGCGCTGGCAACCGCACGACGGCGCAGCGCTGGGCCCGTCGGCTCAGGGAGCTCGGCCATCGGGTCAGGGTGCAGTTCGCCTGGGACGGCGCGGGCGCCGACCTGATGGTAGCGTTGCATGCTTGGCGCAGCGCCGACTCGATCCTTCGCTTCCGCGAGCGCTTCCCCGCCCGGCCGCTGGTGGTGGCTCTGACCGGGACCGACATCTACCGCTTCCAGCAGAGCCACCGGCAAGAGACGCTGCGCTCCATGCAACTGGCCGACGCGATCACCTGCCTGCACGACCTGGTGCACGAGGCGATCCCGGCCGCGTTTGCCAAGAAGCTGCACGTGATCCATCAGTCTGCGCTGCCCTTGAGCCGGCCGCGCGCGCCCTCGGCGCGTAGTTTCGACATCTGTGTGTTGGGGCATCTGCGGCAGGAGAAGGACCCGCTCCGCGCGGCCTATGCGATCCGCGACCTGCCCGCCGCCTCGCGCATCCGCCTGCTGCAATTCGGCAAGGCCCACAACGAGCAATGGGCGAATAGGGCGCGGGATGAAATGGCCCGCAACCCACGCTACCATTGGCTGGGCGAGGCGCCTGGCTGGCGCATGCGCCGCGAATTCGGCAAGACCCATCTGATGGTCCTGAGCTCGCTGATGGAGGGCGGCGCCAACGTCATCTCCGAGGCGGTGGTGGCCGGCGTGCCGATCATCGCATCCGAAATTCATGGGACGATTGGCCTTCTAGGTCAGGACTTTAGCGGCTATTTTCCGGCAAAGAACACGCGGGCGCTGCGGGCGCTCCTGCTGATGGCAGAGCGCGATCCCGATTTCGTCGCGGAGCTGGCGGCGCAGGGCGCGGCGCGGCGGTATCTTTTTACCGTCGAGCGCGAGCGGGCGGCCTGGGCGGCGGTGCTCCAGGCCGTCGCGTGACCGCGATTCACGGGCGCAGCGTGATCGGCTCGAGGCGGTTGCTCGACGGCAACACCGTGCCGATGATGGCGGCGCGGGCGCAGCCCAGGTCGCGTAGGGCGTCGACGCAGTCGACGGCCCGTTCCTTGGGCACGCTGGCCATCAGACCGCCGGCAGTCTGCGGGTCGAAGAGCAGGGGGTAACGCGGGTCCTCGGCCGCGGCGGCGCCGTTGCGGACGGCGCGGCGCAGGCGCAGGTTCTGCGGCTGCAGCGATGAGAAGATGCCGCCGGCGACGGTCTCTAGCGCCCCGTCGAGAATGGGAATGGCGCCGAGGTCCAGCTCCACGTCGAC
>JAUVQB010000221.1 GCA_030598385.1 Alphaproteobacteria bacterium
CTGCTCAACGTCGATGCGCGCCAGGACGGCGCCGATTTGCGGCTGAATGCCCAGGACATCTCTGCGCTGGACGAGACGGTGGCGAGCGCGTCGAGCGGACTCAGACTCTATCTGAACCACGCCGAGCCCTTGGTGCAGCTCCAGTCCTTGCTGGCCCGCGACAAGGAAGGCTCGGGCAATGGCCAGTCAGGTGGTGGCGGGGCGGCGCGCGGCCGCGTCGCCTTGGTGCTGGCGGCCGGAGAGGGCGGCGAGGTGGAGCTGGAGCTGCCCAGCGCCTATCGCCTCTCGGCCGAGATGCGCCGCGCCATCAAGGCGATCCCCGGCATGACCGTCGAGGACTGCTGACGCCCGGCCTCGGGGCTGATCCGAACAAGCCACCTTCGCGCTTGCCTTTTGGACCTCTGGCGTCTATCTAGCAGCGCCATAGGGTCAATGACCTGAAACGCACGCAGGCCTGCGGCCGTGCCGGGGGAGACATCCTTGGCCGTCCGCTCCGGTGTCCGGGCACTCCCGGATGAACGCCTGCGGAGGTCCAACCGGAGAAAGAGGACGAGATGGCCTTTCCTACCTTCACCATGCGCCAGCTGCTGGAAGCCGGCGTTCACTTCGGTCACACCACCCGGCGCTGGAACCCCAAGATGTCGCCCTACATCTTCGGGGTGCGCAACGGCATCCACATCATCGACCTGGAGCAGACGGTGCCCCTGTTTCACCAGGCGCTGGTCACCGCGCGCGAGGTGGTGGCCGGTGGCGGCCGGGTGTTGTTCGTCGGAACCAAGCGGCAGGCGAGCGACATCGTCATGGAGTCTGCCAAGCGCTGCGGACAGTACTACGTCAACCACCGCTGGCTTGGCGGCATGCTGACCAACTGGAAAACAATTTCCAAGTCTATCAAGCGATTGCACGAACTGGATGACAAGCTTCCTGAGGCGAACGCCGAAGAGATCACCGGCTTGACCAAGAAGGAACTGCTCAATCTGAACCGTGAGCGCGACAAGCTGGAACGGGCGCTCGGCGGGATCAAGGATATGGGCGACCTGCCCAACGTTCTGGTGGTCATCGATACCAACAAAGAGCACATCGCCGTGGCCGAGGCGACCAAGCTCGGCATCCCCGTGATCGGAATCATCGATTCGAACTCGGACCCGGAAGGCATCACCTATCCCATCCCGGGCAACGATGACGCCTTCCGCGCCATCTCAACTTATTGCAATCTGATGGCCGACGCCGTGCTCGACGGCATTCAGCAGGAACTGATAAGCAGCGGCGCCGACGTTGGCGAGGCCGAGGAAGCGCCGGCCGAGGACCTGCCCGCAAAGGACCTGCCGGCGGAGGCCACGGCCGAGGAGCCGAGCGTGCCCGAGAAGGCGGAGGCGGCGCCGGCGGAGGCCCCAGAAGCAGCACCAGAAGCGGCACCAGAGGAGACCCCAGAGGAGTCCAAGGAAAAGGCTTCTGAGGAGGCTCCGGCAGAGAAAGCCTCAGAGGAGGCTCCGGCAGAGAAAGCCTTAGAGGAGGCCCCAGAGGAGGCCCCAGAAGCCGCCCCAGAGGAGGCCCCAGCACCCACTGCGGAAGCCTCTGCGGACGAGGTCAAGGCCGAAGCTCCCGCCGAGCCGGCAGAGGCCGCCGCGCAGGAATCCGGCGAATCGGCGCAGGAAGCCGCGCCTGAAAGCGAAGCGGTTGATGCGGCCGAATCCACGGAGGAATCCACGGAGGAATCCGCGGAGGAAGAGGCCAAGAAGAAGGCCTCTTGACGGGGCCTTGGGTTCCCTAGGTTGGATCTCGATAATATAAGCGATATCAATGAGATATCTAGAGAAAGTTAAGTCATGACTCAAATTACCGCCAGTCAAGTCAAGGAGCTGCGCGACAAGACTGGCGCCGGCATGATGGACTGCAAGAAGGCGCTGACGGAGACCGCCGGCGACTTCGAGGGGGCGGTCGACTGGTTGCGTAAAAATGGTTTGGCAGCGGCGGCCAAGAAAGCCGGCCGGACGGCGGCCGAGGGCTTGATCGGCGTGGCCCTGGACGGGCCGCGCGGCGCCTTGGTCGAGGTCAATTCGGAGACCGATTTCGTCGCCCGCAACGAGCAGTTCCAGTCTTTCGTGCGCATCGCCGCCGAATTGGCGCTGAATGCCGGCGGTGATTTGGACACCTTGGGCCAGGCGGCGACGCAGGGCGGCGCATCCCTCGGCGAGGAAGTAACCCGTCTAGTCGGGACCATCGGCGAAAACCTGATCCTGCGGCGCACCGCGGCGCTGTCGGTCGATCAAGGCGTGGTTGCCGGCTACGTTCACAACCAGGCTGCGCCTGGGCTGGGTAAGATCGGCGTGCTGGTGGCGCTTCAATCGGCCGGCGAATCCGCGGCCCTGGCGGATCTGGGAAAGAAGCTGGCCATGCACGTGGCGGCGGCGGCGCCGGCGGCTGTCGATAAGGACGGTGTCGATACCTCGCTGCTTGAGCGCGAGCGCGAGATCCTGGCCGAGCAAGCCCGTGCCTCCGGCAAACCGGAAGAGATCGTCGCCAAGATGGTCGAAGGCCGGCTTCGCAAGTACTACGAAGAAGTCTGCCTGTTGGAACAGACCTACGTGATCGACGGCGAGACCAAGGTCGCCAAGGTTCTCGAGCAGGCGGCCAAGGACCTGGGCAACGAGGTCACGGTGACGGGCATGGTTCGCTTCCTGCTGGGCGAGGGCATCGATCGCGGCCCGACCGATTTCGCAGCCGAGGTCGCGGCGCAACTGAGCTAGCGATCGGCCTCGTCTGAAGAGGGGCCTGGCGGCGGGCCCGAGTCGCGGCACACCCGAGTGCCGACGGCCCTCAGGCCGAGGGTCGACGGCTTGATCGTGCGGGCCTTTAACGGTCCATGGCTGGACGGCGCCGCCGTGAGCCCTTAAAAGGTCCAGCAGCCGAGTCATTGAGGATCTGAAATGGCCGGAACCGCCCAGCCGATGTCGTCAAACCCGCCCTCTCCGGCCGACTCTAAAACCGGAGGCTATCGCCGGGTCCTGCTCAAGATCTCCGGCGAGGCCCTCATGGGCGGCCGGGACTACGGCCTCGATCCACAGATGGTCGAGCAGATCGCGCGCGACGTGAAAGCCGTGCGGGACCTGGGTGTCGAGATTTGCGTCGTGATCGGCGGCGGCAACATCTTTCGCGGCCTGGCGGGGGCTGCCAGCGGTATGGAGCGCGCCACGGCCGACTACATGGGCATGTTGGCGACGGTGATCAATTCGCTTGCCATGCAAAGCGCCCTGGAGCGTCTCGACGTGGCGACGCGGGTCCAATCGGCCATTCCCATGGCCGCCGTGGCGGAGGCCTATATCCGGCGCCGGGCGATGCGGCACATAGAGAAGGGCCGGGTGGTGATTTTCGGCGCCGGCACAGGCAATCCTTTTTTCACCACCGACACTGCGGCCGCGCTGCGCGCCTCGGAAATGGACTGCGATCTGTTGTTGAAGGGCACCAAGGTGGACGGAGTCTATGACGCCGACCCGGTCGACAATCCCGGGGCTCGGCGGTTCGAGACCCTGACCTATCATCAGGTCTTGAGCCGTGATCTGACGGTTATGGACCATGCGGCGATCTCGCTTGCACGCGAAAACGCTATTCCCATCATGGTATTTTCGATTTACCAGGAAGGCGCCTTCGCCGAAGTCGTTCGCGGCCAGGGACGCTGCACTATCATCACCAGCGAGGTATGAGCGTGGCTGATCCAGACCTCAAAGA